>NZ_JBSHAP010000065.1:37918-52755 GCF_053611565.1 Kitasatospora sp. NPDC054795 | reverse complement strand
CGTCACGGCCGCACCCCCGGAACCCCCTCGGGCCCGGCTTCCCCTGCGCGCGGGAGCCGGGCCCCGCCCGTTCAGCCGGAGAGGCGCCCTGCCGCCTCCTCCTCGGTGAGCGCGTCGATCTCGGCGATCAACAGCGCCTCGATCCGGGCCGCGAGGGCGGCCGGTGTGCTGCTCTCGAACACGTCGCGGATGGGGATGTCGAGTCCGATCCCGGCCCGGATCCGCGCGGCGACCCGGGTGACCAGGAGGGAGTCCCCGCCGAGCGCGAGGAAGTCGTCGAACACCCCGACCCGCGGGACTCCGAGAACCTCCTGCCACAAGTCGGTGACCAGTTGCTCGGCGTCGGTGCGCGGCGCGACGTAGCCCGCTCCGGCGGCCGGCCCGGGGTCGGGCAGGGCCGCGAGGTCGGGTTTGCCGTTCGGGGTCAGCGGCAGCCGGGCCAGGGTGAGCACGGTGTCCGGGACCATGTAGGCGGGAAGCCGCAGGGCGAGGTGCTCGCGCAGCTCGGCCGGTCCGGGCTCGGCGCCCGGGCACGGGACGGCGTACGCCAGCAGTCTCCGGCCGTCGCGGACCAGCGCGGCGGCCTGGGCGACGGCCGGGTGCGCGGTCAGCGCGGACTCGATCTCCGCGGGCTCGATCCGGTAGCCGCGCAGCTTCAGCTGGGCGTCGCCGCGCCCCAGGAACTCCAGCCGGCCGTCCGCCCGCCACCGGGCGCGGTCCCCGGTGCGGTACATCACGCCGCCGCGGAACGGATCGGTCACGAAGGCGGTCGCGGTGAGGTCGGGCCGGCCCAGGTAGCCCCGGGCCAGGCCGCTGCCGCCGATGTACAGCTCGCCCTCGGCTCCCCGGGGCAGCAGCCCGCCGCGCTCGTCCAGCACGTACAGCGCGACCCCGGGCAGCGGGCGGCCCAGCGAGGGCCGGCGCTCGGTGTCGGCGGCCGTCAGCTCGGCCGCGGTGACGATCACGGTGGCCTCGGTGGGGCCGTAGGTGTTCACGAGCCGGACAGCGTCCCCGTGCCGTCGGCGCCACCGGGCGACCGTGTCGGCGCGCGCCTCGGAACCGCCGATGACCACCAGGCGCAGTGCCTCCGGCCAGCGGGTCTGCTCGCCGAGGCCGACGAGTTCCTCCCAGTAGGCGGTCGGCAGGTCGAGCACGGTGACGGACCGGCCGGACGGGCCGTCCAGCAGGTCGGGCAGGGTCCGGCCGCCGCCGGGCAGCAGCACGACGCACGCCCCGGCCGCCAGGGCCGGCCAGAGCTCCTCCACGTGGGTGTCGAAGCCGAGGGAGGCGAACTGGACGATCCGGTCGGCGGGGCCCAGCGCGTAGCCGTCCGGGCCCGTCATCCAGTCGATCCGGGCGGACACTGCCGGGTGGTCGACGGCGACGGCCTTCGGCGTGCCGGTGGACCCGGAGGTGTAGAGGACGTAGGCCGGGCCCCGCGGGTCGGGCGGGGCGAGGTCGGCGGTCCCGGCGCCGGGCAGGTCGGCGGTCCCGGCGCCGGGCAGGTCGGCGGTACCGGCGCCTGGCAGGTCCGCGCCGGTGAGGGTGAGGACGGCGTCGGCCTCGCGGACCATCAGGGCGCGGCGGTCCTCGGGGTGGGCCGGATCGAGCGGGAGGTAGGCGGCGCCGGCCTTCCAGACCGCGGTCAGGGCGACGACCAGGTCGAAGGAGGGCGCCATCGACACCGCGACCACCCGGCCGGCCACCGGGCCGAGCCGGTGCGCCAGTTCGGTGGACCGCCGGTCGAGTTCGGCGTAGGACAGCGTCCGGCCGTCGCAGTCCAGGGCGGGCGCGTCCGGCCGCGCGGCGACCTGGTCCGCGAACCGCTCCAGCACCGTTCGCACGGCGGCGGGAGCGGTCGGCCCCGCGCCGAGGGCGAGCAGTGCCGCCCGCTCCCGCGCTCCGACGAACCAGTCGCCGTACAGGGGGAGTTCCGGGTCCTCGACGATCCGCGTGTACAGCTCGCGGCACCGGCCGCCGAGCGCCTCGACGGTCTCCCGGTCGAAGAGCTCGCGGTCGTAGCAGAAGGAGAGCGTGATGCCGCCGTCGGCGGTGCGCCAGCTGTCGAGCAGCAGGTCGGTCTTGGCCTGTTCGAAGCCGGAGTCCATGCTCGTGGTGCGGACGCCCGCGGGCAGCGCGGGATCGCCGGAGCCGTCCGCGAGGTCGTTCTGGCTCTGGTGGACGAAGACGGCCTGGTAGAGCGGTCCGGCTCCGGTGTCCGCGGGCAGGCCGAGGTGGGCGGCGAGCCGCTCGGCCGGGGCGTCGGGACGGCTCAGGGCCGCGAGCGCGGCGGACCTGGTCCGCTTCAGCACCCCGCGGAAGTCGGGGTCCCCGGTCAGGTCCGACCTGATCACCGCGGTGCGGTTGAAGTAGCCGAGCAGCGCCTCGTGCGCCGCCTCGGTGCGGCCCGCCAGCGGGGTGCCGACCACGAAGTCCCGGCAGCCGGTCCAGCGGGCGAGCACGCACTGGTAGCCGGTGAGCAGCACCATGAACGGGGTGCACCGCTCCTGGCGGGCCAGCCGGTCGAGGGCGGCGGTCAGCTCGGGGCCGAGGTCGACGGTGACGAAGCCGGCGGGTCTGGTGGGGTCCGACGGTCTCGGCCGGTCGAACGGGAGGCGCAGCGCTCCGGTGCCGGCGAGCCGGTCCGCCCAGAACCGGAACGCCTCCTCGCCCGCTTCCCCGCCGGTCCTGGCCTGTTCGGCGCGGGCGAAGTCGCCGTACTGCAAGGGGAGTTCGGGAAGACCGGCCGGTTCCTCGCCGATCGCCTCGCGGTAGAGGGCCAGCAGTTCGCGCCACATCGTGCGGAAGGACCAGCCGTCGGCGACGATGTGGTGGACGACGACGCTGACCGCGTGTTCCCGCTCACCCGCGCTGATCAGGGTCGCGCGCAGGGGCGGCGCGGCGGCGAGGTCGAACGGCGCGTTGACGTACGGGCGGCAGGCGTCGGTGAAGTCCGCCTCGGTGGCTCCCTCGGGCAGGCGGAGGGTGACCAGGTCGATCGCGGCGGGGGGCTGGACCAGTTGGACGGGCTCCGCGGCCTCGGGGTCGTCGTACCCGAAGCGGGTGCGGAGGATCTCGTGCCGTTCGGCCAGCCGGCCGAGGGCGGTGCGCAGGGCCCGCGGGTCGATCGGCCCGGTCCAGCGCCGGTTGAGGTACATGTTGAAGCCGGCGTCGTCCGGGTGGAGCTGCTGGAGGAACCAGAGCCGGCGCTGTTCGGCGGTCAACGGGTGGGTGGCGGTGGTGGTCACCGGACGGTCACCTCGGTCTCGGAGCGGTGCGGGAGGGTGGGCGCGTCGGCGTCGGCGTCGGCGTCGCCGGACGGCCGGGCGGTGCCGGCGGCCCGGTCCTGGATGGCCTTGAGGCCGACCAGGTCGTCGGGCTCGGCGTCGGGGACGTCCCGGTCGAAGTGCCGCAGTACCGGGACGGCCAGGCAGACCAGTGCGAGGGCGGCCATGGCGAGGCCGAACAGCAGGTAGAGCAGTCCGATGCCGCGGCCGTCGCCGGTGCCGACGAGCCGGCCGACGGTGGAGGCGAGGGCGCCGCCGCGGTCCATCAGCGGCTGCAGGAGTCCGGGGCCGAAGGGGGCGACGACGGCGAACCCGACCGGCAGGGTCGACCAGGCGACCATGGTGTTGACCGCGATCACCCGGCCGTGGAAGCGCAGCGGCACCTTGGTCTGCACGATGGTCGCGTAGGCGCCGTTGAGCAGGGCGAGCGCGAAGGTCATGCCGAACGCGCCGAGGGCGACCGTCCAGATCGACGGGCGCAGCCCGGTGAGCAGGCAGGCCCCGGCGACCGCCAGGGTGGCGAGCAGCACCCCGCGCAGCTTCCGTCGGCGCGGTCCGCCCCAGGCCACCAGGGTGATCCCGCCGAGCACGGCGCCGAGGCCGGCCGCCGTGGACACCCAGCCGGCCGCGGAGAGCGGGGCGAAGGAGAGCACGAGCGGGGTGGTGAGCAGGAACAGCGGGGAGAGGAAGACGTTCAGGACCGCGAAGTACAGCAGCATCGCGCGGAAGTGGCTGCTGCCGAGGGCCCGTCGGAAGCCTTCGCGGATCTCGGCGGGAATGCTCTCCCGCCGGGTGGAGCCCATCACGTCCGGGAAGCGCACGGCGAGGGTGACGCCGATGGCGACCGCGTAGCCGGCCACGTCGAGGGCGAGGATGCCGCCGAGTCCGATGGCGGCGAGCAGGCCGACGGCGAACAGCGGGACGAGGAACTGGGCGAGTCCGAAGGCCATCTGGACCACGCCGTTGGCGCGGCCGAGGTAGCGCTTGGGGACGAGCTGCGGCACGGCCGCGTTCCAGGCGAGCCGTTGGAAGGAGAGGGCGGCGGACAGCACGGCGACGAGCGCGTAGGCGTGCCAGACCTCCAGTCCGCCGGTGGCGTACAGCAGGAGCAGGACGACCTGGGTGAGGCCGGCGGCGAGGTCGCCGAGGAGCATGGTCCGGCGCCGGTCGCCCCGGTCGACGATCGCTCCGGCGATCGGGGCGGCGAGGATGCCGGGCACCAGGCCGCAGGCGGCCAGCAGCCCGAACTGGGCGAGGGAGCCGGTGCGCAGGTAGATCCAGACCGGGAGGGCGAACTCGGTGAGCGCCGATCCGATCATCGACACCTGCTGCCCGGAGGCGACGGTGAGGAAGCGGCGCATGGTCGGGCGGACGGGCGCCTGCGCGTCCTGCGCGACCGGCCGTTCGGCGTCCCGGGAGAGCCCGGCCAGCCACCAGGTGGCGCCGTCCGTCCGGCGGTGGCGGTCCTCCCGCCCCGCGGCGATCGACCGGTGGACGCCGGTGACGACGGCCGCGAGTTCGGCGGCCCGGTACTTGAGGTAGAAGTGGCCGGCCTCGTCGAGAACCACCACGGCGGTGGTGTCGGCGATCCGGTGCCACTCGCGGAAGCGCTCCTGGTAGAACTCGGTGGCCGGGTCGCGGTCGCCGCAGACCGCGATCACGGGGGCCTTGATCCGTCCGCCCTCGGTCCCGAACATCCGGGTGAAGTACCGTTCGACGTCCTTGGTGCCGGTGCGGCGGTTGCGGACGATCAGCCGCAGCTGCTCCGGGTCCAGGTCGTCGGTGTCCATCCCGGCGGCGGCCAGACCGTTGATCATGTCCTGGTCGCTGCGCATCCGGTCGAGGAGTTCGGCCCACCGCTCGCCGACGGCCGCGCCGCGTCCCCTGGGGCGGGCGAAGGGGAAGATGCCGCCGAGGTGGACGGCGTCGATCTCCCGGCCGGCGGCCTCGACCCGGCGGGCGATCTCGACGGCGAGGCGCACGCCGACCCCGCAGTGCCCGTACAGCACGATCCGGCCCTCGACGCCCTCGACGATCTCGCGCGCGCACCGGTCGGCGACCTCGTCGACGTCCATCGGTTCCTCGCCGAGTTCGTGGCCGGGGACGGCGATGGAGTGCAGCGCCCAGTCCTCGGGCAGGGCGTCGGCGAGCGGCTTGTAGATCAGCGCGCTGCCGCCGCCGTAGGGGGCGCAGACGACGCTCGCGGTGGTGCGGCGGCGTTCGGGGGTGAGCCGGTGCAGCAGCCCCCGCGGTCCGCGGTCGGCGCCCGGGTCGGCGACGAGCCCGGCGAGCTGCCGGACGGTCGGGAAGCGGAAGAGGTCCATCACGCCGACCGGGGTCGGCAGGTCGGGGAAGGTGCGGCGCAGCCGGGCGACGACCTGGGTGGCGAGCAGCGAGTGCCCGCCGATCTCGAAGAAGTCGTCCAGGGCGCCGACCTTCGCGACGTCGAGCACCTCGGCCCAGATCGCGGCGATCAGCGTCTCGGTGTCGCCCTCGGGTTCGACGTGTCCGGCGGCCGGGGCGGTGTCCTCGGGTTCGGGCAGCGCCTTGCGGTCGACCTTGCCGTGGGCCAGCAGCGGCAGGCGGTCCAGGACGACGAACCGGGCGGGGACCATGTAGTCCGGCAGGACCTCGCCGAGCGTCACCCGCAGTTCGGCCGCGGCGGGGACGGCCGCGTCGGCCGCGCGTTCGAGGTAGGCGACGAGGTTCTGCCGGATCCCCTCGCCGCGGACGGTGACGAAGGCCTGGGTGACGCCGGGCAGCGCGGTGAGCGCGGCCTCGATCTCGCCGGGCTCGACCCGGTAGCCGCGGACCTTGATCTGGTCGTCGGCGCGGCCCAGGTACTCCAGCACGCCTCCGCCGGCCTCCGGCCGCCAGCGGGCCAGGTCACCGGTGCGGTACATCCGGCCGCCGGCGAAGGGGTCCTCGACGAAACGTTCCGCCGTCAGCTCGGGGCGGCCCAGGTAGCCGCGGGCCAGCCGGTCCCCGCCGAGGTACAGCTCGCCGGTCACGCCGGGCGGCACCGGCCGACGGGCCGCGTCCAGGACGTAGCAGCGCGCGCCGGCGAGCGGGGTGCCGATCGGGGTGTTCCCCGGGCCGTGCTCCCCCGGCAGGACCTCGTGGACGGTGACGCCGACCGTCGCCTCGGTGGGGCCGTAGTGGTTGAACACCGCGCAGTCGCCCCGGCCGGCCAGGTCGGCGGCCCAGGCCCAGGACGACGCCTCCCCGCCGAGCACCAGGGCACGGCGCGGCAGCAGGCGTTCGAGCGGGGCGTCGGCGGACAGCGCGGCCAGGTGGGAGGGCGTCATCTTGAGGTAGTCGAGCGCCGACGCCTCGATGTGTTCGGCGAGTTCGGCGCCGGCGATGCGCCGCGGCAGCAGGTGCACCCGGCCGCCGGTGGTGAGCGCCAGGTAGAGCATCGTGATGCTGAAGTCGAACGACAGGGACTGCAGCAGCCCGTAGCGGGCGCCGGGCTCGATCCTCAGCCGTTCCCGCACGCCGGCCAGGTAGTTGAGGATCTCGCGGTGCTGCACCGCGACGCCCTTGGGCTGCCCGGTGGAGCCGGAGGTGTAGATGACGTAGGCGAGGTCGTCCGGCCCGGACACCTCGGCGAGCGGCGCGTCCTGCGGCACTCCGTCCGGCGCGGGGTCGGCGCGGTCCACCAGCAGCTCCGCGCCCCCGTACCCGGGGAACCGCTCCCGCAGCTCCGTGTCCGTCACCAGCACCCGCACGTCCGCGTCGGCCACCAGGTGGGAGAGCCGCGCGGGCGGCTGCTCCGGGTCCAGCGGCAGGTAGCAGCCGCCGGCCTTCAGCACGGCGACCAGGGCGACCGCCAGGTCCGGGGACTGTTCCAGGCACACCGCCACCCGGTCGTCCCGGCCGACGCCCAGGGCCCGCAGCCGCCGGGCCATAGCCGTCGCCCGCGCGTCGAGTTCGCGGTGGGTGACGGTGGCGTCCTCGAAGACCAGCGCGGGGCGGTCGCCCGCCTGCCGGGCCGCCGCCGCGAGCAGCGCGGTCAGCGTTCCGGGCCCGTCCTCGGGAAGTGCCGGGCCGGCCGCCCACTCCTCGACCAGGTCGCGGTGCTCGGTGCCGGTCGTCACCGGCAGGTCCTCGACGGCCCGGTCCGGATCGGCCGTGGCCGCCGTCATCAGGACCTCGAAGCGCTCGGTGAGCCGTCGCACGGTGTCGGCGTCGAAGAGGTCGGTCCGGTAGGTGATCAGCCCGAAGAGCCCGCCGTCCTTCTTCTCCCGCAGGTAGAAGGCGAGGTCGGAGTGGCTCGTGGTGGCGGCGTGCCCGAATCCCTCCGCGCCGGCGGCGGGTGCGGTGGGGGCGGCGCGGTCGCCGTAGTTCTGGAACGCGAAGGTGGCCTGGAACACCGCCGAGCGGCTGACGTCCCGCTCGATGTCCAGGTCGGCGACCATCTGCTCGAAGGGCACCTCCTGGTGGGTGTAGGCGTTCAGCGTGGTCTCCCGCACCCGGCCGACCAGCTGTCCGAAGGTGAGTCCCTCCTCCAGCCGGGCGCGGATCGGCAGCATGTTGACGAAGGCCCCGACCACCGCCTCCAGTTCCCGGTGGAGACGGCCGGCCACGGCCGAGCCGATCGCGAAGTCCCGCTGGCCGGTGTGCCGGCCGATCAGCACCTGGAGTCCGGCCATCAGCACCATGTACGTCGAGGCGCCGCGGGCGCGGGCGCACTCGGCGACGGCGCGGGCGAGTTCCGGGCTCCAGTGCAGTTCCACGGCGGCGCCGTCGAAGGTGAGCAGCGGCGGCCGGGGGCGGTCGACGGGCAGTTCCAGGGCGGGGACGTCGGCGAGTTCGGTGCGCCAGTAGTCGCGGGAGGCGGCCAGGGCGCCGCTGTCCAGCCGGTCCCGCTGCCAGCGTGCGTAGTCCCCGAACTGGACGGGGACGGGAGGGAGTTCGTGCTCCGCGCCGTGGGCGTACCGGGCGTGGAGCAGGTCCAGTTCGCGGTTGAGGATGTCGATCGACCAGCCGTCGCCGACGATGTGGTGCATGACCAGGGCGAGGACGTGGTCCTCGGCGGAGAGCCGGACGAGCAGGGCGCGCAGCAGCGGCCCGGTCGCGAGGTCGAAGGGTCTGGCGACCAGCGCCCCGATCTCGTCGGCGGCTCTTCGGCCGGGGTCGGGATCGTCCGAGGCGTCCACGAACGCGGCGGCGAAGGGGCCCGGTTCGGCGATCAGGACCTCGGCCCTGCCGTCCTCCGTGACCGGGAAGGTCATCCGCAGGCCCTCGTGCCGTGCCACCAGGGCGGCCAGGGCGGTGTCCAGCGCCGAGCGGTCCAGCGGGCCGCGCAGCCGCCGGGCCGGGGCGAGCGTGTAGGCCGTCCCGCCGGGCGAGAACTGGTCCATGAACCAGAGCCGTTCCTGTCCGCTGGACAGGGGCGGGGCGCTGCCCTCCGGGCGGGGCTCGACCACCCGCTTCGGGGCCGCGGCGCCGCGCAGGCGCTGGGCGAGGAGGGATCGTTTGGTGGCGGACCAGCCCGCGGGCAGGTCCTGGGTGTCGGTCATCGGCAGTCCGTTCGGGCATGGAGCGGGGAGGACGCGCAGGGGCGGTCGGCGGCGGTCAACGCCGCTCTCGCACGACGGCGGCCAGGGCGGCCGGGGTGGAGGCGTCGAAGATCAGGTCGAAGGCGAGCTCGACCCCGAAGGCGGCGCGGATCCGGGCGGTGATCTGGATGATCGTCAGCGAGTGTCCGCCGTGGTCGAAGAGGTCGTCCTCGGGGCCGAGGCCGGAGACGCCCAGGACCTCCTCCCAGATCGCCAGGACGCCCGCCGTGATGTCGTCGGCCTCCGCCGCTCCCGCGGCCCGCGCGCGCGGCGGGTCGGGCAGCGCGCGGCGGTCGAGCTTGCCGCTCGGGGTGAGCGGCAGGCGGTCGAGGGTGACGAACTGCCGGGGCACCATGATCGCGGGCAGGGTGCGCAGCAGGTGGTCCCGCAGGTCCTCGTCGGGCAGCGGTGCGCTGCCGGGAGCGGGCACCCGGTAGCCGACGAGGGCGGGCTCCCCCTCGGCCTGCTCGCGGACGGCGACGGCCGCCGCGGCGACGGCCGGGTGGTCGAGCAGCGCGGCCTCGATCTCGCCGAGTTCGATCCGGTGGCCGCGGATCTTCACCTGGTCGTCGATCCGGCCGTGGAACTCCAGTTCGCCGTCCCGCGTCCACGCCACGAGGTCGCCGGTGCGGTACATCCGGCCGCCGGCGAACGGGTCACCGACGAAACGTTCCGCCGTCAGTTCGGGCCGCCCCCGGTAGCCGTCCGCGAGGCCGTCGCCGCCCAGGTGGAGCTCTCCGGGGATCCCGATCGGCACCGGGAGGCCGTCGGCGTCCAGGACGTACGCCCTGGTGTTGGCGACCGGCCGGCCGATCACCACGGCGTCCGGCTCCGCAGGGACGTCGGCGCAGGTGGCGTAGATCGTCGCCTCGGTCGGGCCGTACCCGTTGATCAGCCGGCCGAGGGAGCCCCGGAGCTCGCGGGCCAGCGGGAGCGGCAGCGCCTCCCCGCCCACGATCCCGGTCAGCCCGGCCGGCAGCGGCCCGGCGCTGAGCAGCACACGCCAGCCCGAGGGGGTCGCCTGCAGATGGGTCACGCCCTCCCGCCGGATCAGCCCGATCGTGCCCGGCGCGTCCAGGGCGGCGCCGTCCGGCGCGAGGACCAGCCGGCCGCCGGTGACCAGCGGCAGCAGGATCTCCAGCCCGGATATGTCGAAGGAGAGCGAGGTCAGGCCGAGCCAGACGTCCTGCGGTCCCGAGCCCAGCCGGTCCGCGAAGGAGGTCAGGAGGTTCACCAGGGCCCGGTGCCCGATCTCCACGCCCTTGGGCCGCCCGGTCGAGCCGGAGGTGTACAGCACGTAGGCGAGGCCGCCGGGCGGGGCCGGCGACGCCTGCGTGGGCCCGGGTTCCGTGCGGCCGCCGCCGAGGCGCAGGACGGCCGGTGCCGCCGCCACCACGTCGGCGGCGGGCTCCCGGTCGGCGACCAGCAGGGCGGCGCCCGAGTCGGCGAGCAGGAACGCGAGCCGCTCGGCGGGGTGGCCGGGGTCGAGCGGCAGGTAGGCGGCCCCGGCGGCGTGCACCGCGAGCAGGACGGCGGGCAGGTCGGCGGAGCGCTCCAGGTGCAGGGCGACGACGTCACCGCTGCGGACCCCGGCCCCGCCCAGGACGGCGGCCAGTTCGTCGATCCGCTCCACCAACGCGCGGTAGGTCAGCCGCTCGGCGCCCGCGCCGACGGCGACGGCGTCCGGCGTCTCGGCGGCCCGCTCCCGCACCAGGTCCAACGCCGTGCGCTCGCGCGGGTAGGCCCGGGCGGTGGCGTTCCACTCCTCGGTCACCAGGTGCCGCTCGCACTCGCCCAGCAGCGGCAGGGCGCTCAGCGGCGTCTCGGGCGCGGCCGTCGCGGCCTCCAGCAGGGCCGTCCAGTGCCCGGCGATCCGGTCCACGGCGTCCGGCGACAGGACCGCCGGAGCGTACTGGAGCGAGAACGCGATCCCGTCGGCGGTGTCGACCGCCTGGAGGTGCAGGGTGTTGCGGGCGGCGCCGTTGAACACCGCACGGTCCACCCGGACGGTGCTTCCCGGGAACACCGGGTCCGCGGCCGCGCCGCGCCGGTAGCCGAACGACACGGGGGCCAGCCCGGCGCGCGGCGTGAGGCCGCCGACCGCCGCGCCGAAGGGCACCGGGCGGAACGGGTACCCGCCGCGGGCCTCGGCCCGCACGGCCCGGGCGAAGGCGGCGAAGGACGTCCGGGCGGTCACCCCGGCCGGTGCGTGCACCGGCAGCTCGTTGACGAACAGCCCGATCTCCCCGGCCTGTTCGGGGGTCCGGACGGACAGCGGCACGGCGACCGGGACGGCCTCGCCGCCGTAGCGCAGCAGCAGGGCGTGCAGGGCGGCGAGCAGGAACTCGAAGACGGTGACGCCGCAGCGCTCGGCGGCCTCGGCCAGGTCCGCCCGGCCCCGCGCGTCGATCCGCCATGCGTCGGACTCGCCGGACGCCGGGGCCGTGACGGCGTGCGGCAGTCCCGGGAGGACGGGCTCCGTCGCCGCGGCCCACCGCGGGCCGTACCAGTCGGCGGCCCGGCGGACGAGGTCGGGGTCGGGCGGGGAGAGGGGCGCGGACGGTGCCCGGTCGGCGGCCGCGGCGGCCTCGCCCAGGGCCTGCGCGTAGGCCGCGGCGAGTTCCGCCACCAGAACGTCCTTCGACTCCCCGTCGAAGACCGCGTGGTGCACGACGGCCAGCAGTTCCGCCGCCTCACCACTGCCGCGGTAGAGGGTGAACCGGGCCAGGGGGCCCGCTTGGAGGTCGAACGGTCGCGCCGTCTCCTCGGCCAGCCGCTTCTCCCGGCCCCGCGCGCACTCCTCGGAGGCGTCGACCACGTCGAGGACCGGGGCGGGGCCGGGCTCCAGCACGAGGCCGCCGTCGCGTTCCACGAACACCCGGGACAGGGCGGGCTGACGTGCCGTCACCGTCGAGACGGCCCGGGCGAGGGCCTCGGCGTCGACCCGGTCGAAGGAGAGCAGGACGGGCATGTGGAACACCCCGTGCGCCTGGCCGAGGCGCTCGGTGAACCAGACGCCCCGCTGGAAGGGCGAGGCGGGCAGGGGGAAGGAGTGTGGCATGTGCGGCTCGATTCGGCAGTCGGTGAATGGCGCGTCCCCGTGGCCGGGCGCCGACGTGGCCGGCACCGCGGATGCTCTCGCGACCCGGCCGCCGGGTGGCGTCCGACCGGCCCCCGGCCGGCCGACGGGCCGCTCCGGCCTCGACCCTCCCGGCCCGCAGATCCCCCCTGCGCACGACCGGTTCGGAACCGGTCCTCTCCCCCGGTGAAAAAAGACCGATCTTGGTCCAGACCTGCCGAGAGGTTGGCAGAGATGCCCACCGCCGTCAAGGGTCGTCCACCCCACCGACAAAGGCGTCATGAACGCGTCCAACCTGCGGGAATGCACTCCCGGGGACGCGTTCTGATCGTTCGTCATCGTCTCAACGGTCGCCGACCGCGCCGCCCCACCCGGCCCCGCTACCGACTCGACGCGCCGCCGGGGCGGCGCGTCGCCGCCCCGGACGGGCTCCGGATCAGACGAGCGGGCGGCAGAGCAGGGCGGCCGGGGCCCCGTACTGGAGGCGCTGCCAGGTGGAGGCGACACCGGCCAGGTACTCGCCGTCCGCGCACTGGCCCTTGTAGCGGCCCGGCGCCCAGTCGCTCGCCACCGAGCCGCCGGCGGCGGGCCGGTTGTCGCCCCGGTCGAACCAGAGGGTGCGGCCGTTCAGCGGCAGCGGGGCGGCCGCGGGTGCGCACAGCAGGGCGGCCATGCCGTTGCCGCGCACGCCGTAGCCGACCGCGAAGGTGCGGTCGGGGCACTGGAGCTTGTCGTAGCCGGACGCCCAGTCGCCCCCGGTGACGTAGCGCTCGTCGGTGACGGTGGTCCAGTCGCCGCTGCCGGCGGCCGGTTCGCCCGCGTCGGTGCACAGGGCCCGGCTGTCGCCGCGGGCGAGGGCGGTCAGCCGCTGCCCGTCCGGGCAGTTCCCCTTGCGGTTGCCCGGGCTCCAGTCCGCGCGGGCGAGCATCCGCCGGGAGAGGTCCTGGTCGCCGTGGTCGAGGGCGAGCATGTTCCAGTGGGTCACCGCGGGCACCGGTCCGCTCGCCGCCGGGGCGTCGATCAGCCTCGTCCAGTCGGCGGCCCGCCAGTCGCCGGGGTCGGTGAGGCCGGTGCGCCGGCCGTCGGGGCCGTAGGAGAGCAGCGCCCAGGTGTCCAGCGGGCGGCCGGCGCCGTCGGCCCAGCCGACCAGCGGCCAGACGGCGAAGTCGGCGTCCTCGCGGACCAGGATGTCGGTGAACGCGTGCAGCCAGGCCTGCTCCTTGGCGTCGGTCGAGCCCCGGCCGCCCGCGCCGAACTCGCTGATCCACACCGGCGCGGTGAAGTGCTGCCCGGCCCCGGTGACGAACAGCGCCTCGTCGTCCACCACCCGGGCGAGCTGCTCGGGGGTGAAGTCCTGGTAGCGCGGGTCGGCGGTGGATCCCGGACCGCTGCCCGCACCGGTGTTGGCCGGGCCGGTGTAGGCGTAGAAGTGCGCGGAGTAGACCAGCTTGCCGGAGTCGATCAGCGTGTTGGAGAGGTTGCGCACCGGGGTGAGCATCGGGCGGCCGTGGCTGAACCCCGCGGCGGGGACGCCGTACCAGTTGATGCCCTCCATGACGACCAGCAGGTCCGGGTCGGCCTGGAGGATCCGGTTGCCCGCCTCCTCGAAGGCGGCGTACTCGTCGTGGGCGTCGCCGAGGCCCCAGTTGGGGTCGTCCCAGACGTCCCGGCGGACCTCGTTGCGCAGGTCGGCGCCGACCACCCGCTTGTCGGCCTTGTAGCGGTTCACCATGAACAGCCAGTCGTCCTCCCACTGCGCGGTCGACTGGCCGCTGTTCCAGCGCTCGTTGCCGTCCAGGCCGCAGCAGAAGCGGTAGCTCGTGGTGTGGTTGTTGAGGATCACCGCGAAGCCGTCGGCGGTGAGCGCGGCCACCACGGCGTCGAAGACCTGGAGCGGGGTCCGGCCGCGCAGCTGGGGGTTGGCGGCGACGGCGGAGTCCGGGACGGGGACGGTGTCGTGGATCATCGCGTTGGCGAACGGCAGCCGGATGCTGTTGACGCCGAGCCCGTGGAAGTCGGCGAGCAGCCGGGCCACCGGCACCCGGTCCAGGCCCAGCGGGATGTTGTGCGACACCTGCCCGGCCTGGTTGTTCGCCGGATCGTCGACGCTCCCGCTGCCCTGCCAGGTGCCCTGCGCACCGGCCCAGTTGGCGGACTTCAGCTTGAAGCGCTCGCCGTCGGCGTCCACCACGTAGCGCCCGCGGGTGCTCAGCGGTCCGGTCCAGGACGCGGCCGGCCGGGCGTCGGAGCCGCCGTCCGGTGCCGCGACCCCGGGGCCCGCCGCCAGGACGGCGAGCACCGGCAGGGCCGCGGCCAGGGCGAGCAGACGCGCCGCAAGACTCTTCATGATCGTCCCCGCTGTGGTGAGGTGGCTCGGGCCGTGACCGGGCGCACCGGCGCCGTCTACGGGGGTCGACGATATGACGGAACCTCAGGCGCGGGAAGGGCGCGTGTCGTCCTCCCGGGGAAATCCGGGTGAACGTCAGCGGACGCGCCGCAGGACGCGGCGCACCCGGGGCCACCGGGACGCGGCGGCGAGGAAGCCGGCCGCCGTCAGCAGCCAGGCGCTCACCGCGATCCACAGCAGCGCCCGGCCGAGCGGGCGCAGCCAGTCCACCCGCGTCGCCGTCGCGGCGATCAGGGCGGCGACGGCGGTCACCCGGGTGGCGCGGCGGGCAGCGCCACTGCAGGAGAACCGCTGTCGACGCCGCGCGGAGCAGCGGTGACACCTCGGAAGTTTTCATGCGAACAGCCTCATGCCCCAACCGTTTCGGCCCGGCGGCCGCCATCCGGCGGCGACACACGCGAGGGGGGGGGGGGGGCCCCGGCGGGCCCCGCCCCCCCCCGGACGGTGCGGGCGGAACACGTAAGACGAGGACCAACCCCCAATCCCCCCGCCCCCCCCCA
>NZ_JBSHAP010000065.1:4140-37908 GCF_053611565.1 Kitasatospora sp. NPDC054795 | reverse complement strand
ACCCTTTGCCCCCATCTGTTGGGGCCGGGGGGCCGACTGCGGGGGGGTACACTGGGGGGGGGGGGGGGCCCCCCGGGCCCCCCCCCGCCCCCTCGCTGAAGTTCCGTGCAGAACCGTTCAGTCGAGCACCTTCCCGCTATCCCCGGGCCCCGCTCCAGGCGCTCTCGCGCAGCAGCCGCAGACCGTTGAGGCCGACGATGACGGTCGAGCCCTCGTGGCCGAGCACGCCCAGCGGCAGCGGGAGGGTGGCGACCAGGTCCCAGACCACCAGGACGGTGATGAACACCGAGGCGATCACCAGGTTCTGCACCACGAAGGAGCGGGCCCGCCGGGAGAGCGCCACCACGGCCGGGACGGTGGCGAGTTCGTCGCGGACGATCACCGCGTCGGCGGTCTCCATCGCAAGGTCGGACCCGGCCCGGCCCATCGCGAGGCCGGTGTGGGCGGCGGCCAGCGCGGGCGCGTCGTTGACGCCGTCGCCGATCACCAGCACCTTGCGTCCGGCCGCCTCCCGCTCCCGGACGGCGGCGACCTTGTCCTGCGGCAGCAGTCCGGCCCGGACGTCGGTGATGCCGACCTCGGCGGCCAGCCGGTCGGCGGCGCGCGGGTTGTCGCCGGTGAGCAGCATCGGCGCGGTGCCGGTCAGCGCGCGCAGGGACGCGACGGTGGCGGCGGCGTCCGGGCGCAGCCGGTCGGCGAGGCCGAGCACGCCGACCGGCACGCCGTCCGCCTCGACCAGGACGGCGGTGCGCCCGCCCTCCTCCAACTCCGCGGCCAGCGCGGCGGCTTCGGCGGAGGCGGCGTCGGTGCGCCCCAGGATCAGCCGGGCCGGCGCGCCGACGGCGAGGACCCGGCCGTCGACGGTGGCGGTGACGCCGACGCCGGGGGTGGAGGTGAAGTCCTCAGCGGCGGCCGGGGTCAGGCCGCGGGTGCGGGCGGCGTCGACGACGGCGCGGGCCAGCGGGTGCTCGCTGGGGTGCTCGGCCGCGGCCGCCAGCGCCAGCAGCCGCTCTTCGGAGAGGCCGGAGCCGGTGAGCGGCCGGACGTCGGTGAGGCGCGGGGTGCCCTCGGTGAGGGTGCCGGTCTTGTCCAGTGCGACGGCGTCGACCTGGCCCAGACGCTCCATCACGACGGCGGACTTGACCAGGACGCCGTGCCGTCCGGCGTTGGCGATGGCGGAGAGCAGGGGCGGCATGGTGGCCAGCACCACCGCGCACGGGGAGGCGACGATCATGAAGGTCATCGCCCGGAGCAGCGAGCCGGTGAAGGCCGCGCCGAAAGCCAGCGGGACGGCGAAGACCGCGAGGGTGGCGGCCACCATGCCGAGCGAGTAGCGCTGCTCGACCTTCTCGATGAACAGCTGGGTGGGTGCCTTGGTCCCGGAGGCCTCCTCGACCAGCTGGACGATCCGGGCGATGACCGTGTCCGAGGCGTCCCGTTCGACCCGCAGCCGCAGCGCCCCGGTGCCGTTGAGGGTCCCGGCGAACACCTCGTCGCCGGTCTCCTTGACGACGGGCAGCGGCTCGCCGGTGATGGTGGCCTGGTCCACCTCGCTCGCGCCGTCGAGCACCCGCCCGTCGGCGCCGATCCGTTCACCCGGCCGCACCAGCACGGTGTCGCCGACGGCGAGCTCCTCCGTGGGCACGGTCTCCTCGCCGCCGTCGGGCAGCAGCCGGGTGGCGGTGGCCGGGGCGAGGTCGAGCAGTCCGCGCACCGAGTCGGCGGTACGGGCGGTGGCCAGCGCCTCCAGGGCGCCGGAGGTGGCGAAGATGACGATCAGCAGCGCGCCGTCCATGACCTGCCCGACGGCGGCGGCGCCGAGCGCGGCCACGATCATCAGCAGGTCGACGTCGAGGGTCTTCTCCCGCAGCGCCTGGAGCCCGGCCCAGGCGGGCTCCCAGCCGCCGGTGGCGTACGCGAGGGTGTACAGCGGGCCCCAGGTCCAGGCGGGGGCGCCGGTCAGCTGGAGCGGCAGGGCGACCAGGAAGAGCACCGTCGCGGCGGCGGCCCAGCGGGCCTCGGGCAGTGACAGCACCCGGGTACGCCGTCTGGGCGCGGTGTCCGGGCGTGGCACGGCCGGGGGCGCGGAACGCCCGGTCAGGGTGGTGGAGGACATGGCGGGGGGACCCTTCGGGGCAGGCCTGGGCAGGGCGGGGCCGTTGACTCGTTCACGATACATGAACATATGAAGGCCCGTTCATCTATGAGTTGTAGGATGGCCCGCATGGGTCATGGAGCCACCCCCGCCACCGCCGTCCCGCACACGCGCCTGGACGCGACCAGCGCTGCCCGGGTGGCCACCACCCTGCAAGCCCTCGCCACGCCCTCCCGGCTGCTGATCCTCTCCCGGCTGCGCGAGGGCCCCTGCGCGGCCACCGAACTCGCCGCCGAGGTCGGCCTGGAGCAGTCCGCCTGCTCCCACCAGCTGCGCCTGCTGCGCAACCTCGGCCTGGTCATCGGCCGCCGCAACGGCCGGCAGGTCGTCTACGCGCTCTACGACAACCACGTCGCCGCACTGCTCGACCAGGCCGTCTACCACATCGAGCACCTGCGTCTGGGCCTCAGCGACGCCGTCGACCCGCAGGACGCGGACGACGAGCACGAGCCGGTCGGCGGCGCCGCGCGCTGACGTGCCACGGCGCCCGATCGGACCTCAGGCGCGCGTGTCCTCGGGGCCTCGCACGAGTGTCCCTTCGGACCTCAGGCGCGTGTTCCGCCGCCGGGCCCGGATCCGGCCGACCGGCCGGAGACCACGGGGCCGACCCGGGCCTGACGGGCCAGCAGGTCGGCGAACGCCACGGTCAGCGGATCGGGGCGGGTGCGGGTGTAGGCGGTGAGGGTGCGCAGGATCGGCGGGTCCGGGCGCAGCAGGGCACCCTCGAACTGGGCCGGGACGATGTTGGCGGGCACCAGGGCGGGGCCGAGCCCGGCCGCGGCCAGCAGCGGGGCGGCCGAGGTCTGTTCGGCGCGGATCGCCGCCCGGGGGTGGAAGCCCGCCCGGGCGCAGACCTGGTCCAGCAGGTCGGCGAGGCCGTTGTCGGGGGCGTAGTGGACCCAGTCGCGGTCGGCGAGTTCGGTGAGGGCGACGGTGCCGGCGCGGCGGTCCGCCAGCGGGTCGTCGGCGGGCAGGACGACGGTGAACTCCTCGACGCCGAGCTCCCGGATCGGCCCCTCCCAGCCACTCGGCGCCGGGCCGATGGCGAGGTCGGCGCGGCCCGCCGCCATGGCCTCCCGGAGCGCGTCGGTGTGGGGGTACTCGCGCAGCCGGATCCGCACGCCGGGGTGGCGGTGGCGCCACTCCCGCAGCACGGGCGGCAGGATGCCGAGGCTGACGGAGTAGACGACGGCGACCTCCAGTTCGCCCTCCTCCAGGCCGGCCGAACGGCGGGCCGCCGCCTGCAGCCGCCCGGCCTCGGCGAGTGCCGCGCGGGCGTGCGGCAGGACCGCCCGGCCCATCGGGGTGAGCCGTACCGAGCGCGGCAGGCGCTCCAGCAGCGGGCCGCCGAGGGCGCCCTCCAGGGCACGGATCTGGTGGGACAGCGCGGGCTGGGTGACGTGCAGCTGTTCGGCCGCACGGGTGAACGATCCGGTGTCGACCACGGTGGCCAGGTATTCGAGCTGTCTGAGCGTCGGCGTTGCCATGAACGGATTTTATCGCCGGGGTAGAAAACAAGCCTTGGACTCATCAGCGCTGGTCGGGAGAGGGTCGAGGTGCGGCCGCCGCGGGAAGCAGCGAGCGGCCGGTTCCCCGATCGTCCGAAGGAGTTCCACCATGTCCGACACCACCTCCCTCCAGGGGCAGCGGCTCGTCGTGGTCGGTGCGGGTTCACGCACCGGGCAGGCCGTCGCCAGGTCCGCCTCGGCGGCCGGCGCCTCCCTGGTACTGGCCGGCCCCGACCCGCGCAAGCTGGAGTGGACGGCCGGCGAGCTGTCCGGACCGTCCGAGGTGATCGCCCTGGACATCGCCGACGAGGCGTCGATCGCCGCCTTCGCCGCCCGGGCCGGCCGCTTCGACCACCTGGTCTCGACCGCCGCGATGCCCGCCAACGGCCCGCTTCGGGAGCTCGAGGCGGCCGACGTGCAGCGGGCGTTCGCGGCGAAGGTGATCGGCCCGCTGCTGCTGGCCAAGCACCTGGTCGGGCAGGTCTCCGAGCGCGGTTCGTTCACCTTCTTCTCCGGTGTGGCCGCGTGGCGCCCGGCCCCCGCGCGCACCGTGATGGCCACCACCAACGGCGCGCTGGCCTTCCTGGTGCAGGCACTGGCGGTGGAGATCGCGCCGGTCCGGGTCAACGCCGTCTCCCCCGGCATCGTCGACACCGGCTCCTGGGACGGCCTGGGCGCCGACAAGGACGCGTTCCTGCGCGGGGTCGCCGAACGCAACCCGGCCCGGCGCGTCGGCACCCCGGAGGACCTGGTCAAGGCCGTCCGCTACGCCATCGACAACCCGTACGTCACCGGCACGGTGCTGCACGTCGACGGCGGCGGCCGACTCGCCTGACGGGCCGGTCCGCCTCCGGCGGCATGGTTCCCCCACCCCGGCCGGCCGGAGCTTCCGACCGGCCGGCCACCCCCGCACGCCCCGATCCGCCGGCGTGCCCCCGAACCGAGGAGCTGTTCCCATGCGCTCGCGCACCCTGATCCGTACCGCCGCCGTCCTCGCGGCGGCGGCCGGCCTGGCGGGCGGCACCGCCGCGGCCGCCCCCGTCCACGACAGCGGCCACCACGACTCCGCACGCGACTGGCCGCAGCGCCTGATCGACCGTTCGCCCGGCCTCGTCCAGCCGAAGGCGCTCACCGCGGACCGCTCGATCGGCGCCCGGCGCGCCGCCCAGGAGGTCCACCTGGCGCAGCAGCTGTACACGTTCTGGAACACCGGGCAGCAGCGGTACCTGGACGCGGCGATCAGCCCGCAGTTCCGGGACAACACACTGCCGCCCGGCCGCCCGCAGGGCCCCGCCGGACCGGCCTTCGCCTCGAAGAACTTCCGCGCCGCGGTGCCGGACCTGACCTGCGAGCTGTCCGACGTCCTGATCAGCGGCGACAGGATCACCGCCCGACTGGTCTTCCGCGGCCACTTCACCGGTACCTTCGACGGCGTGCGGGGACAGGGCCAGGACATCGAGTTCAACGCCATCGACATCCAGCACGTCGGGGCCGACCGGATCACCGAGGACTGGCACATCGAGGACAACGCGACCCTGCTGGCCCAGTTGGGCGTCCGGGCCTGAGGCCGTGCCGGGCGCACGCGGGCCTGCGGGTGGTCACCGGGCGAAGGCCGTCACCACGTCGGTGAACTCGACCTGCGGCTCGTCCGCCAGGAGTTCCGGGAAGCGCGCCGGCAGGTCGGTCACGTAGGAGGAGGCGAAGTGGGCCTCGCGCGCCGGGCGGTCGGCGTATCGCTCCGTGACCAGGAACCGGCCGCCCTCCTGGCGGCCCACCGCGTAGGCGAGCGCCCCCGGCTCCTCCCGGGTGCGCTCCGCGACCTCGCGCAGGGCTGCCGCGAGGGCCTCCTCCCGTCCGGTCCTGGCCTGCAGGATCGCCACCACCATGGTCATCGCACGTCCGCGGCGTCCAGCCACGGGTCGGCCCGGTGGTGGGCGGCGAGCAGCTCGGCGAGCACCCGGTCGAGGACCGCCCGCCTGCTCCTCCGGCCCGGACGCCAGGCACACCTGCTCGGCCGTCCGCCGGGCCCACGGCCCCCGGACCTCGGCGGCGCTCACCACCCGGTCGGCCACATCGTCGGCCCCCGGCGCCAGGAAGTGCCGCAGGGCGCCGGCCCGGAACCGCACCACCACGAAGCCGCCCGCCTCCCGCGAGACCGGCTCCCAGCGGGCCCCGCGGAGGCAGACCAGGTGCGCGGCGGGCAGCGGCACCGGCCCGGCCCCGTCGTCCAGGTGGACCCCGCCGGCCCAGTGGATCCACAGCTCGGCACCCGTTCCGGGCAGCAGCCGGGGCAGGTCGCCGGGGCCTGCCCGGTACCACCAGTAGCGGTCGATCCAGGGCCTCAGCGCCGGGCCCGGCACCGCGTGTCCGACTCGCACCCGTCCTCCCCGTTCCGGTGACGGCCGCGCCCCGGTCACGGGCGCTCGGCGGCCACCGACGGTACCCGCCCGGCCGTCGGCGTCACCCGGGTGCCGGGCCGTGGTGGCGGCGCCGTCCGGCGGCCAGCACCGTGGTCGGGGGGCGACGATCCGCAGGACGGTCAGCCAGGGACGGTACAGATGAACGCGAACGACTCCGCTCCCCGCGTCGTGGTCGGCGTCGACGGCTCGCCGTCGTCGTACGCCGCGCTGCGCTGGGCGGCCCGGCACGCCACGCTGATCGGCGGCGTGGTGGACGCGGTCGGCGCCTGGGAACCCCCCAGCCACTTCGGCTGGTCGGCGCCCGTGGTCGACAGCACCTTCGACCGGGAGCTGGCCGAGCGGCGGTTCGCCGAGGAACTGCACACCGTGCTCGGCGACGACTCCCCGGTGAACGTCCGCCAGACGATGGTCATGGGCGACCCCTCCGAGATCCTCCTGGACGCGGCCCGGGGTGCCGAGCTGCTGGTGGTCGGCAGCCACGGCCGCGGCGGCTTCACCCGCACCCTGCTCGGCTCGGTGAGCACCCACTGCGCGCAGCACGCCGCCTGCCCCGTGGTCATCGTCCGGGCCCCATGACGAGAGGAACACCGGACACCATGCCGTACATCACCGTCGGCCAGGAGAACTCCACCCCCATCGACCTCTACTACGAGGACCACGGCTCCGGGCAGCCGGTCGTCCTCATCCACGGGTTCCCGCTCGACGGGCACTCCTGGGAGCGGCAGAGCGCCGCGCTGCTGGACGCGGGCCACCGGGTGATCACCTACGACCGCCGCGGCTTCGGACAGTCCTCCCAGCCCACCACCGGCTACGACTACGACACCTTCGCCGCCGACCTCCACACCCTGCTGGAGACCCTCGACCTGCGGGACGCCGTCCTGGTCGGCTTCTCGATGGGCACCGGGGAGGTCGCCCGCTACGTGTCCCGGTACGGCTCCGGCCGCATCGCCAAGGCCGCCTTCCTGGGCTCCCTGGAGCCCTGCCTGCTGAAGACCGACGACAACCCGGAGGGGGCCGGTCCGAAGGACTTCTTCGACGGGATCGTCGCCGCCGTGAAGGCCGACCGCTACGCCTACTACACCGCCTTCTACCGGGACTTCTACAACCTCGACGAGAACCTCGGAAGCCGGATCAGCGAGGAGGCCGTCCGCAACAGCTGGAACGTCGCGGCGAGCGGCGGCTTCTTCGCCGCCGCGGCGGCGCCGTCCACCTGGTACACGGACTTCCGGGCCGACATCCCGCGCATCGACGTGCCGGCCCTGATCCTGCACGGGACCGCCGACCGCATCCTGCCGATCGACAGCACCGGGCGCCCCTTCCACCGGGCGCTGCCCTCCGCCGAGTACGTGGAGGTCGAGGGCGCGCCGCACGGCCTGCTCTGGACCCATGCCGAGGAGGTCAACGCGGCGCTGCTCGCCTTCCTGGCGACGTAGTGGCACCGCACGCACCGCCACCGCGCGCACCGCCGCTGCGACCGTCCGAGGGCAGCGCCCGCCGGGGCGTCGGGGGCGGGCCGTGGAGGCCGACAGAACCGGTTGTCGTGCGCGCGCGGCCCTCCTGTCACGCATCCGCTGCCTGGTGGCGGCCGAGGACGCCGACGGGATCCGCACCCCGGGCGGGGCGGCTACGGTGGGTGACGCCATCCGCCCTTCTGCGCCCCCATCCCCGCCCTTGTCCGCCGTACGCCCTGGCCCTGCCCCTGTCACCCCGTCCGGTCCGCCCCCGAGGAGTACGCCGATGACCGACCTCACCCGCCCGCACCTGCTCGCGGCCATCGAACTCGCCGCCTCCGCCCGCGCCCACGGCAACCACCCCTTCGGCGCGCTGCTGACCGACGCGTCCGGAGGCGTCCTGCTCACGGCCGAGAACACCGTGCTGACCGACCACGACGTCACGGCGCACGCGGAGACCAACCTGGTCCGCCAGGCCTGCCGCACCCTGGCCCCGCACCAGCTCTCCGCGACCGTCCTGTACAGCAGCACCGAGCCGTGCGCGATGTGCGCCGGCGCGATCCACTGGAGCGGCATCCGGAAGGTCGTCTACGCGCTCGCCGCCACCGAGCTGAACGCCATCGCGGGAGCGGACCCGGACGAGCCGGTGCTCGACCTGCCCTGCCGCCAGGTCTTCGCGGCCGGCGGCAGCACCGTGGAGGTCTCCGGCCCGCACCTCTTCGAGGAGGCCACCGCCGTGCACACGGGGTACTGGGGCTGACCGGATCGCCACCCTCCCCGGACGGCTACTCCGCCGTCGAGCAGGCGATGGCCGTCGCGGAGCGGGAAACTTGACCCCGGGCGCGCACCGACCCCGCAGGCCGAGCGGCAGGAGACGGCGATGAGCAGCACGCAACCCCTACCGGCGCAGACCCGGGCCTGGGCGGTGGAGCGCCCCGGGCCGGTCGGCGGGCCGGGGCCGGGCCCACTGGCGTGGGAGCGGCGGCCGCTGGACGCGCCCGGCCCCCAGGAGGTCCTGGTCGAGGTGGAGGCCTGCGGGGTGTGCCGCACCGACCTGCACCTCGCGGAGGGGGACCTCTCCCCCAGGCTGGCCCGGTGCACGCCCGGGCACGAGGTGGTCGGGCGCGTGCTGGCGGCGGGGGCCGGGGTCGAGGGCTTCGCCGTCGGGGACCGGGCCGGGGTGGCCTGGCTGGCCCGGACCTGCGGCAGCTGCGGGTACTGCCGCAGCGGGCGGGAGAACCTCTGCCCCGCGTCGCGCTACACCGGCTGGGACCGGCACGGCGGCTACGCCGGGCACCTCACCGCGGACGCCCGCTTCGCCTACCGGCTGCCCGAGGGCCCGCCCGCCGAGGAGCTGGCCCCGCTGCTGTGTGCCGGGATCATCGGCTACCGGGCCCTGGAACGGGCCGAACTCCCGGCGGGCGGGCTGCTCGGCATCTACGGCTTCGGCGCGTCCGCGCACCTGACCGCCCAACTCGCCCTCGCCCGGGGCGCCCGGGTGGCCGTGTTCACCCGGGCCGCGGCGGCCCGCCGGCTGGCACTCGACCTCGGCGCCGAATTCGCCGGCGACTCCTACGACCCGCCCCCGCAGCCGCTGGACGCCGCCATCCTGTTCGCCCCGGTCGGCGAACTCGTGCCCGTCGCCCTCACCGCGCTGGACCGCGGCGGCACGCTCGCCGTGGCCGGCATCCACCTCACCGACCTCCCGGCGCTCAACTACCGGCGGCACCTCTTCCAGGAACGCACCCTGCGCAGCGTCACCGCCAACACCCGCGCCGACGGACGCGCCTACCTCACCGAGGCCGCCCGCACCCGCCCGGTCGTCCACGTCACCCGCTACCCCCTGCGCCGTGCGGACGCGGCGCTCGCCGACCTCGCCGCGGACCGCGTGACGGGCGTCGCGGTGCTCGTCCCGGAGTAACGCATGGTGACCGGCGTCCCGCACGCGATCCGGCCGCCCGACGCGCTCGGGCGTCGGGCGGCCGGGGGAAGCAGCGGGGTCAAAGGGTTCAGCAGGTTCAGCAGGTTCAGAAGGTGAGGTTCCAGGCGTCGATCGTGCCGGTGTCGCCGGAGGCACCGTCCTTCACCCGGAGCTTCCAGGTGCCGTTCGCCGCACTCGCGGCGGCGTTGACGGTGTAGGTCTTGGCGACGTTGTCGGTGCTGTCGCTGTTCGGGAAGTCCTCCAGGAGGTAGACCGTGCCGTCGGGCCCGACCAGGGAGAGGACGAGGTCGCCGCGGTAGGTGTGCTTGATGTCCACGCCGACCTTGAGCGCCGCCGGGGCGTTGCCGCTGACGCCGGTGACGGTGATCGGGCTCTCCACCGTGGTGTTGTCGGGGATCGCCACGTCGGCGGTGTTCTCGAAGTACGTGCCGGTGGGCGGGGTGGCGCCACCGACCGCCTTCAGCGCGTCGACCTGGCCCTCGCCGAAGAAGCCGTTGACGGCGGTGGTGCCGGTGCAGCGGCTGTCGGAGGCGGGGCAGGCCAGGTCGTTGGCCTGGCTCGCCAACCGGGCCCGGATCTCCGCCGGGGTGAGCGACGGGTTGGTGCTCGCGATCAGCGCGGCCACTCCGGTGACGTGCGGGGAGGCCATCGAGGTGCCGCTCTTGGTGCCGTACTTGCCGCCGGGCAGGGTCGAGTAGACGCCGGTGGCGCCGTCGCCGCCGGGCGCCGCGACGTCGATGACGCCCCGGCCGAAGTTGGAGTAGGAGGCCTTGCCGCTGCCGCTGCCCGTGGCAGCGACGGTCACCACGCCGGGGAGTTCGGTGGGGATGTCGACGCAGGCGTTGGTGATGGTCCGGGTGACCTTGGTGGAGTCGTTCGGGCTCTCGCTGTCGGTGGTCTTGTTGGCCAGGTCGTAGTTGGAGTTGCCGGCCGCCGCGACCTGCAGCGAGCCCTTGCCCTCGGCGTACTCCTGGGCGCGCTTGACGCCCTCGATGATGGCCGCCTGGTCGAGGTCGTTCGGGCAGTTGAACTGCCAGGGGTCGGTGTAGTAGCTGTTGTTGGTGACCTTGAAGCCGTGGTCGCCGGCCCAGACGAAGCCGCAGACGGTGTTCTCGGCGTAGAAGAGGGTGCTGGTCGGCTCGGCGATCCGGACCGAGGCGATCTTCACGCCCGGTGCGACGCCGATGACGCCCTTGCCGTTCTTCGCGGCCGCGATGGTGCCGGCGACGTGGGTGCCGTGGGTGTCCACGTCGCGCCAGGCGCCGGTGCGGGTGTCGGGCTTGCCGTAGGCGCAGGAGGCCGAGTCGGCGGCGTCGAAGTTCGGTGCGAGGTCCTGGTGCTGGTCGTCCACGCCGGTGTCGAGCACGCCGACCTTGACGGACGGGGAGCCGGTGGTGACGTTCCAGGCCTGGTCGGCCTTGATCTGGGTCATGTCCCAGCGGTTGGACTCGGTGAGCGTGGTGGCCGCCTGGGCGGGGTTGGCGGGCAGGGCCGGGTTGTAGGCGTCGGCCGGCACGTCGGAGGTGCGGGTCGCGCCGACCTGCTGGATGCCGGTGACGGTCCGCAGCGCGGCGGCGAAGCCGGCGCTGGTGGAGTGGGCGACGATGACGCCGATCGCGTCGTAACTCGCGAAGACCGTACCGCCCTTGGCGGCGACGGCGGTCTTGGCGGCGGCGATGTCGGCGGGGGCGCTGATCACCAGGTAGGCGCGGGTACCGGCGGCCCAGCCGGCCGCGGCGCCCGCGGCGGCGGGGGCCTGGGCGACGGGCGCGGAGACGGCGCCGGGGACGGTGGTCGCGGTGGCGGCGGTCGCGAACGCGGTGGGGGTGGCGAGCGCCATGGCCGAGAGCACGGCGAGGGCTGCGGCCGGGCGGCCGAGCCGCCGGGATATCAGGGGTGACACGTGTCCTCCTGTTCGGCCCGTGCGTGAGGGGGATCGCACGGGAATTGAAGGAAACATGCCAGATTGGGCAGGACTTGGGGAAGACTTTACGCCCGACGACTTCTCGCGGAGACGTTACGTTTTGATGTCGCGGGGTCCGCGGCGCCCCGGACGGGGTGCGCACGGCCGGCCGCGGGGCCCGCGGCAGGGCCTCCGTCGCGGTGGGTCCGGCGGGCCACTGAACGGCCGCGCGGCATCGGTCAGTTCACGGAACGATGCCGCATCGTGGCGCCGAACTCGGGACGGACCGACCGGCCCGCCCGCGAGGGAAGAGGATCGCGCAGCCGGGCCACATACCGCCGGTAAGCCCGCGCCTCGGCCGAGGCGCCCTCGACGGCGGCCAGTCGGTCGGGGAACAGCACTCCCCCCGCGTGCAGTTGGGCATTCGCCCCGAACTGGTTCCCGTGCAGACGGCCGGTGACCAACCGGCCCCGGTTCCGGGAAATCAACCTCGACCCGCCGGCCACCACCGGGCCGCGGTTGACCTGGAACCAGACCTCCCGCCGATTGCCGAACAGCACGACGCTCTCGCGGAGATCACGCACGTCGGTGTACACGTCGAAGTCCCAGTCACCCGGGGCTCCACCCGAGCCGTAGCACCCACGAAGGTGGTGCATGAACCGGGGCAGGCCGACAGGGGCGCCGAACGGAATCACCGCGTCGGTACAGGGCTCACCGGCGATGAAATAGACCCTGAACTCCAAGCCGTACAGCCGTCCCTGGACCTTCCTCCTGATCCAGAGCGAGAACAGGTCCGCGTCGCCATGGCTGGAGCGGTTCTCGGTGCGGACATGCCGACTCAGGTACTCGAACGACAGCATCTCCCGATCGACCAACAGGCCGGGGATCCGTTCGACCGAGCCGTGCAGCAGATAGAGGCACATCAGGTCCACCGGATGTGTGTCGTGTGCCAGCCGCGTAAGGAATCCATCGGAAAAACTGTCCCGCAAAAGTGACTCCAGCCGTCCCACCCGCCCTGTGCCCGCATCCTGGGCACGGGTAAATCTACGGCCTTCGGGACGGTTTTCGGCACCCCTTCGAACCGGGGCGGAGACGACCGGGCCGGGCACATGTCCGCAGTGAACGATCCTTCCCGGGCGCCCCGACCGGCGAGGCATGAGCTCGACGTCCCACGTGCCGTCCCACGCCGCCGGTCGCTCGTCCCACACCGCTGGTCGCCGGTCGTGCTCCGTCGGCCGAGGCTCAGGGATCCGTCGGGGGCGGCCTTCGACCTGAGATGGAGTTCCACGGGCGGGAAGATGGGCCCCGGGGCGGACATGCTCCGGACCTCAGGCGGACGCCTCACGTTCCGGCGACCTGGCACAGTGTCAACTGTCTTTGTTGTGACGGATGTTGATGGCATTCGTCGGTCGATTTCGGGAGGACGGCATGGCGGACGGGGCGGCGGATCCGAGGCTCGGGAGGATCGGTTCGAAGGGTCGGCGGTGGCGGGGCACGGCCGGGCGGTCGGCGGTCGTCGTACTCGCCGGCGCGGGCCTGCTGGCGGCCTCGGCTCCGGCCGCCGGTGCGACGGACGCCCCGGCGGCGCCCTACCGGGTGGCGGCGGACGGGGCGCGGAAAGCGGACCGGGCGGCCCTGGACACGGTGGTCCGGGCCATGGTGCGGGAGGGCGGCGCGGCGGCGACGCTGGCCCGTGTCCGGGAGAACGGCTCCACGGTCTGGAAGGGTGCGGCCGGCGTGGCCGACCTGGCCACCGGTGCCCCCGCCGATCCGGACGGCCGGTTCCGGATCGGCAGCGTCACCAAGACCTTCGTCGCGACGGTGGTCCTCCAACTCGTCGCGGAACACCGACTCGGCCTCGACGACTCCGTCGAGAGCCGCCTGCCGGGCGTGGTGCCGAACGGCGCCGGCATCACCGTGCGCCAACTGCTCAACCACACCAGCGGCATCCACGACTTCACCGAGGACCCGGCGTTCGACGCCGGCAACGAGGCGACGCTGCGGCAGTGGCTGGCAGGTGGGCGCTGGACGTCCTACCGACCACAGCAGCTCGTGGACATCGCGAACACGTACCCGCCGTACTTCGCCCCCGGACAGGGCTGGCACTACTCCAACACCAACTACGTGCTCGTCGGCATGATCATCGAGCGCCTCACCGGTCGCGGTTGGGCGCAGGAGGTGGACCGCCGCATCATCCGGCCGCTGGGTCTGACGAGCACCTCGATGCCCATCGACTCGCCCTTCATTCCCGGCTCGCACGCGCACGGCTACTACAAGCTCGCCACCGGCCCCGCCGACGTGACGCTGCTCAACCCGTCGATGGCGTCCTCGGCCGGGGCGGGCATCTCCACCACCGCGGATCTCACCCGCTTCATCTCCGCCCTGCTCGGCGGGCAACTGCTCGGCCCGGCCGAACTCGCCGAGATGAAGCGCACCACCGGCCCGGGCGAAGCCGTCGGCTACGGCCTCGGACTCCAGCGGATGACCACGCCCTGCGGCGAGTTCTGGGGACACAGCGGCGGCATCCCCGGCTACAACACCCTGCTGGTCGGCGAGGTCACCGGAAAGCGGCAGTTCGCCACCTCGATCAACCGGTACGACCTGTCCGACCCCGCCGCGATGCAGCGGACCTCCAACGACCTGTACTCCACAGGCACCTGCGGCGGCCGCCCGCCGGCCACCTCGCCGCCGGTCCTCCCGCCCGCCTCCGCGACACCGCGGTCCGCCGGACCGCTCACCTGATCCGGGCCCCGGATCCGCGCGCCGCCCGTACGGCCACGGACGCGCGGATCGCCGCCCTCCCGGTGGCCCGAGCCACCACACGACGACGGCCGCCGGTTACGCCTCCGGCACCACCTGCGGAACCGCTGTTGAACGCGTCCGACGGGGCGGAGCGCGGCACACACCAAGACCCGTTCGTGACACCGGCGGAGAGCTGCCGGGCGGCCGCGGCGGCGCAGGAGCCATCGATCGTGGAGTCCGGGCCGAAGCCGGTCAGGTGCGGGTGGCGCCCTTGCGCAGGCCGTAGGCGGCGGCTCCGGCGGCGATCACCGCGGCCCCGGACAGAACCGAGGCGAGCGGCAGGGCGAACGCGAGGACCACGCAGCCTGCGGTGCCGACGACGGGGACGATCCGGGCGGGCCGGCCCTCGGCGGGGGTGAGGGTCCAGGCGGAGGCGTTGGCGATGGCGTAGTAGGCCAGGACGCCGAAGGAGGAGAAGCCGATCGCGCCGCGCACGTCCCCGGTGGCGGCCAGTATCGCGACCACCGCGCCGACCGCGAGCTCGGCGCGGTGCGGGACCTGGAAGCGCGGGTGGACGGCGGCCAGGGCGTGGGGCAGGTGCCGGTCGCGGGCCATCGCCAGGGTGGTGCGCGAGACCCCGAGGATCAGCGCGAGCAGGGACCCGAGCGCCGCGACGGCCGCCCCCGCGCGCACCACCGGGGCGAGTCCCGGGACGCCGGCGGCGCGCACGGCCTCTGCCAGCGGTGCGGTGGTGTGGGCGAGCCGGTCCGGCCCCAGCACCGCGAGGACGGCCACCGCGGTGGCCGCGTAGACGATCAGGGTGATGCCCAGCGCGAGCGGGATCGCGCGGGGGATGGTGCGCTCGGGGTCGCGGACCTCTTCTCCGAGGGTGGCGATGCGCGCGTAGCCCGCGAAGGCGAAGAACAGCAGCCCCGCTGCCTGGAGCACCCCACCGGGGGTGGCGTCCACGCCGACGGCCAGGCGCGCGGTGTCGGTGGCGTCGCTGGTGAGGCAGGCGGTGACCACGGCGGCGAGGACCGCCAGGACGACGGTGACGATGCCCCTGGTCAGCCACGCGGACTTCTGCACGCCGACGTAGTTCACGGCCGTCAGCGCCACCACGGCGGCGACTGCCACGGCGTGGGCCTGGGCGGGCCACACGTAGGTACCCACGGTGAGGGCCATCGCCGCGCAGGAGGCGGTCTTGCCGACCACGAAGCCCCAGCCCGCGAGGTAGCCCCAGAAGGGTCCGAGGCGCTCGCGGCCGTAGACGTAGGTGCCGCCGGACTGCGGGTAGCGGGCGGCCAGCCGGGCGGAGGAGGTGGCGTTGCAGTACGCCACCACCGCGGCTGCGGCGAGCGCGGGCAGCAGGGCGGAGCCGGCGGCGGCCGCGGCGGGGGCGAGGGCGGCGAAGATCCCCGCGCCGATCATCGAGCCGAGCCCGATCACCACGGCGTCGAACACGCCCAGATGGCGCTTCAGCTCCCCGCCTCGGGCGGATGCCGACGTCCCCATGCCCACTCCTCAACCCCCCGGCCCGCCACTGTGTCGGCCTCCGGTCCCGGCGCAGGATATAGGAGCGAGGTGTCCCGCAAACGTTGGGCGGGGCGGGCTGCCGGTCCGACCAGCGGCTTCGGACTGCCCCCCTCGGGGTACGCCCGGTCACAGCCCCCTCAGGGCACCGCACGGACCAGGCTGATCACATAGGCGGTGCCACCGCCCGCCGCCTCCTCCACGGCCAGTTCGCCGTTCATCGCCTCCACGAACCCCCGCGCCACCGTCGGTCCGGCCCCCTCCGGGGCGACGGCCCGGTCCCCGTGAACGGTGACCCGGACGTCCACCCGCCCCGCCACCGCACCGGCGTCGACCACCACCGGTCCGCCCGCAGGTGCCCCCATGACCAGCAGGTCCGCGACCGCCCGTTCCAGCAGCCCCCGATCGGCCAGCACGTGCGGCAGGCCCCCCATCGGGCCGATCCGTACGCCGGGCATCCCCTCGGCGGCTGCCCGGACCACATCGGCCACCATCACCGGCCGCAGCACCACCGGCATCACGCCGGCCCGCAACCGGCTCAGGTCCCGCAGGTTGCCGAACAACCGCTCCATCCGGTCGAGCTCGGCGCGGATCCGCCGCCCGCCCGGGCCCGACAGCCGCTCGGCCTCCCGGCGCACCGCCGCCAGTGGCACCCGGACATCGCGCCCCACGGCCTCCAGCAGTGCGGTGTGCAGCGCGTCGGTGTGGGCAAGCACCTCGGCCGCCGAGGCCAGCGCGGTCAGCCGTTCCCGCTCCCGGGCCAGCTTCAGCTGGGTGACGTACGGGCCGAGCAGCCGGGTGTCCTCCTCGGTGAGGGGCGCACCGCGCAGGACCAGGACCGCGTCGTCCCCCAGGTCGACGGACCAGGACCCGTCGTCGGGTCGCCGCGGCGCCGCCGCGCCGACCGCGGCCGCCGGTTGCCACTTCGTCCCGGTGCGGACGAGCACGGCGGCCGCGTCCAGCCCGAAGACCTGCCGCAGGTCCGCCAGCAGATCGGCCGGCACCCGCGGCCCGGCCTCCACCGTCTCCCCCGCCAGCCTGGTGAGGACGGCCGCCTCCGCGCGCGCCCGGCCCGTCTGCTGCGAACGCCGCGTCAGGCCGTCGATCAGGTGGGAGATCACCCCGGCCACGGCGAGGAACACCAGCAGCGCCGCGGCATCCGCGCCCCGCCGCACCGTCAGGCTGTACCGCGGTGCGGTGAAGAAGTAGTCGGCCGCGAGCACCCCGGCGGCCGTGCTGCCGGCGGCCGGCAGCAGCCCGCCGAGCCGCGCCGTTCCCGCCACCACCAGCAGCAGGCACAGCAGCACACCGGACAGTCCGAGCGAGTCGCGCAGCGGCGACAGTGCCCAGGTCAGCGCCGCCGCCCCGGCCGGGCCCAGCAGCCATGCCAGCCGGCGCCGCCGCACCGGGACCAGCGCGGGCCGGCGTCTGCGGGGCGCGGGCGGCACCGTCAGCAGTCCCGGCCCCGGCGGCGGCAGCACGTGCACGTCGATCGGTCCGGCCGACCGGATCACCCGGTTGATCACCGAGCCGGAGACCAGCTCGCGCAGCCGGCTGCGGCTGGTGGGCCCCAGGAGGATCTGCGTGGCGCTCTCCGACCGGGCGAAGTCCACCAGCGTCCGGGCGACGTCCGCACCGCTCACCTCGACGTAGCCGCCGCGCAGTTCCCGGAGCAGGTCCCGCTGCGCCGCCAGACCCGGCGGCTCCTGCTCGGCCGTGCCGTCGTCCAGCCGGACGTGCACGCCGACGAGGTCGCCGTGCACCCGGGTCGCGATGCGGGCGCCCCGGCGGATCAGGTGCTCGCCCTGCGCGGCGCCGTCGAGGGCGACCACGATCCGTTCCTTGGTCTCCCAGGGTGCCCGGATGCCGTGCCGGGCGCGGTAGTCGGCCAGCTCCTCCTCCACCCGGTCGGCGAGCCAGAGCAGCGCCAGCTCCCGCAGCGCGCCGAGGTTGCCGGCCCGGAAGTAGTGGTCCAGCGCCACGTCGACCCGGTCCGGCGGGTAGACCTCCCCCTGGGCCATCCGCGCCCGCAGCGCCTGCGGGCTCAGGTCGACCAGCTCGATCCGGTCGGCGGCGCGCACCACCTCGTCGGGGACCGTCTCGCGCTGGGCCACACCGGTGATCTGCTCGACCACGTCGTTGAGGCTCTCCAGGTGCTGGATGTTGAGCGTCGTCGCCACGTCGATCCCGGCGTCCAGCAGCTCCCGCACGTCCTGCCAGCGCTTCCCGTTCCGCCCGCCGGGCACGTTGGTGTGCGCGAACTCGTCCACCAGCGCGAGCGCCGGGCGGCGCGCCAAAAGGGCGTCCGGATCCAGTTCGGTCAGCTCCACCCCCCGGTAGGAGCGCATCGTGCGGGGCAGCACGGGCAGACCCGCCAGCTGTTCCTCGGTCCCGCGCCGGCCGTACGTCTCGACCAGACCGACCACCACGTCCAGGCCCGTGTCGGAGAGCCGCCTGCCCTCCCGGAGCATGGCGTACGTCTTCCCCACCCCCGGTGCCGCCCCCAGGAACACCCGCAGCTTCCCGGTCACCGCCGCCCTGCCACCTCCTCCGCCTCCACGTCCATGCTGCGCCCTCCTCGACGTCCTGCCCCACCCGACGGAGACGTGCGGGTGCCGGGTCGACATGCCCGGGGCCGGCGGCGCGGCCAACGGCATCGCCCACCGGCTCTCCCACCACCACTACGACGTGGTCGCCGAACCCGAGGGCTTCATCAGCGCCGGGCGCTGCGCCGGGCCCGGGCCCGGGTCCGGAAACGGATCGCCGCGGCAACCCGGACGGCGTAGGCGGACGTGCGGCGGCGACACACCGTGACACGCCTGGTACGGGACGCACCCCTCTCAGTGGTCATGCAAGGAGGCTCCCATGAGCACTGCCGAGGTACCGGCGGACGATGGGGCCCGGCTCAGCCCGTTCCGTCCGGCAGCGGGGAGCGCAGCGAGCTGCGTCCGGCCCGCCAGTGGCCGAGCAGGTGGTCCGCGAAGCGTCCGTCGACCACCCCGGCCGCAGCGACACCGAACGCCACGTCCCGGGCGAACTCCGGCTCGGCGGCTACCAGTTCCTCGATGACCCCGCGACGCACCAACTGCTCGTGGACGGCATCCGCCTCGATGTGCTCGCGGTAGAAGAGGGTGCCGTCCGGGCCGCCGCTGAGCCGTTCCAGCGCCGCCGCCAGCCGGGCGGAGCCTGGCGATGAGGTGACCTCCACGGTGGCGAAGTGCCCGACGGCCGCGCCGCGCAGCGCCCGGTGCAGGCCGAAGAGCGTCATCAGGTTGACCACGGCCAGGGTCGGCGCCGGCACGAGGTCCAGGTAGCGCCCGTAGCCGGGGTCGAGGCCGAAGGCCGCCATCATCCGGGCGAACAACAGGGCGTGGGCCCGCTCCGGCCGTCCGGCGCCGTACTCGTCGTAGAGGATCGTCATCAGCACCGCCTGTGCGGGCCCGTGGATCCTCGGCAGCATCCACAGCTGCGGGTCCGCCTCCTTGAGGTGGTAGACCGACCGGTGCACCAGGTACTCACGAGCGTGCCGGCGCTCGCCCTCGGCGAGCAGGAAGTGCGAGGGCCCGGTACCGTCGGACGGCTCCGCGAGCAGTGTTTCCAGCGCCTCCCGCAAGGGCGGCACAGGCTCCGCCTCCGCGCGCACCACGGCCAGGAACGAGTGCTCCAACTCTCCTCGGAATCGCAGGAGTTCACTATCCCACTCCCAGCCGTCCGACACCCCGGGCAGCCCCCGACCGTGGAGTTCGTAGCACAGGTGCAGGGCCAGCTGATGGTCCTCGCCCCACGGCTCGTCGAACGGGCCGGGCGGCGTGAGCTGACGGCCGGCACCGGGCGGTCCGGAGGTGAGCAGGGCGAGCACCGCTGCCGAAAGCGGACCGCGCGACGCGGGCAGCACGCTCATTCTTCCTCCCGGCGGCCGTCGGCACAGGCACAGAGCACTGCGAAGGCGATGGTCAGGGTCAGGGCCCAGCAGCCCGTGAAGATCCACAGAAACGGCGCCTCGGACGTTCCCAGGCCTGCCGCGAGCAGGCCCAACGACAGCAGCGCGACTGCCAGGACGATCCGCGGCCGCACGCCGCGCAACACGTCCCAAGCCCGGCCGCGCAGACGGAACCCGAGGAGGCGCAGCCGCAGCTCCAGCACGTGGTCACCACGCGGCACCCGCTCGATCCCGCGCGGCTCCACCCGCTCACGCCCGTCCATCCGTCCGCCTCCTCACAACACCGTCTCCCGTGATCCGCCGCTGCGGCTACCCCGGATCGGCGGCCGCTAACGCCCAGGCCCCACCCGGAGCCGGACGGTCGGCAGGCGGCTTTCGGCGGGACTGCGCCCGCCGAGGCAGCCGCCCGGGGTCCTCACGGTGGAGGAGGGCCCGTACGGCCTTCGCGGTGTCCTCGGGCCCTGCAAGGGTCAGTGCGGACCACCCGGGGTCAGGAAGTCCCGCATCCGCTCGGAGGCCGAGCGCTCGGGGGGCGGCAGCCGGTCCGCCGGACGTTCGGTGGGCGGCTGGTGACGGGGCCTGCCGGTCGAGGGCTCCTTGGTCTCCCGTGCCCTGACCGCGAGGTCGCACAGTTCGGCCTCGCTCGCAACGGCCCTCACGGCCGGGAAGAGCCGCGCCTCCTCCTCACCGGCGCGCCGGGTGACCTCCTCGACCAGCCGCGCGACCAGCCGGTCGAAGCGGGGCGAGGTGACGTGGGTCGGGCGGAGCTCCGCCAACAACGCCTCCACCGCCCGGTGGTCGGCGAGTTCGCGTTCCACCACGATCGGCCCGTCGGGCAGCCGGTCGCGGGCGAGCGGATAGAGGTGCTGTTCCTCCGCCCGGGTGTGGCGAACCAGTTGATCGATCACGAGGTCGGCCAGGTCCTTGCGCTGCGGGTCCCCACTGGGTATGCCGCTGAGTTCGCTGAAGTGGACCAGCACGGACCGGTGGTCGGCGGTCAGCTGCTCCAGCAGGTCTTCGTCGTGGTGCACGGCAGATGCTCCGTTCTGTGTACTTGCCGGGTACGGCGTCGGGCCCGCCGCCGGCACCCGCGACCTGATCGCGGCCGCGCCGGGGCGGGACCAGTCCGCCGGATCCACCGCCGTTCTCGCGCAGGTGCCGTACGGGCACGAGCAGTTCGTTCTGTTCGACGCCGTAGTTCGTCACGATCGCCAGGACCTTGCCGTGCTGGGTCACGCCTCCTCCTGGTCCACGGGATTCCTCGGGTGCGCGAACGCGTACCCCGAGCGACGGCGGGTACCCGCCGCACGCCGGCCATACCGGGCCGATCGTTCCTGATCCGGCATGGCCACGGACGTCGACCGGCCGCCGAGGGGTGTCCCTGGCGGCCGGTGGCGCGGACGGTCGACAGCGGATTCAGCCCGGACTGATCCGGCCGCGCCAACCGCCTTCCTCCCTGCCGCGTTCCTCGATGTACTCCTTGAACCGCTTCAGGTCCCCCTTCACGCGGCGGTCGACCATTCCCGTAACGTCGGCGGTCTTCTCCACCATGCCCTCGGGCCGGAAGTCGATGGCCATGGCGACCCGGGTGTGCCCCTGGTCGATCTGTTGGAAGCTCACCACGCCCTTCTGGTCCACCTCGCCGTCCACAGTCCGCCAGGCGATCCGCTCGTCGGGCTTCTGGTCGATGATCTCGGTGTCGAACTCGCGGGTGACACCGCCGATACTGGTCCGCCAGTGGTTGTGGCGGTCGTCCAGTTGGGTCACCGAGTCGACGCCCTCCATGAAGCGCGGGAACTCCTCGAACTGCGTCCACTGGTTGTAGGCGGTGTGCAGGGGCACGGCCACGTCCACGGACTCCTTCACCATGCTCATCCGGAACTCCTCTCACGGTTACGGCCAGGGCCGTCCCGGCCGTACCGTGCGCCTGCCCCTTCGGCACCGGCCCAACCATTTGTCCCGGTGGTTGCCCGTTGGAATGCGGACATCGGACGGCCGGGGACAGTGGTCACTTCGGGGCGGGGTGCGCCGTGGGCGGCAGTCGGTGTCGAAGGGCATCCTCGACGGTGGCGTGGACGGAGAACAGCCCAGCGGTGTCGGTGAGTTCCAGGACCCGCAGCGTCCGCCTGGACGGAGCGACGAGCACCAGCCGGACGCCGTCCGCCAACGCGCGCCGACGGGCACCGAGAAGCAGGTTGAGTCCAGTGGAGGTGAACAGCTCCACACCCGCGAGGTCGACCGCGAGCAGGACGGGACGCCGCCCGAGTGCGGCGGTGAGTGCCCGGGCCGCGACGGGCTCGCTGTCCAGGATCATGTCGCCGATGAATGCGCACACGAGGACATCACCGACCCGGACGGTCTCCGACGTCAGACAGGGCGGCACGGTCCACTTTTCGGGCCGGGGACTCGACGGCACGGGCACGCCGACGCTGCCCTCGGCGATGTCCCGCTCCGGTCGTACGGAGGCCATGTGTTCCAGGTCCCGCCATAGATCCAGGGCCTGCTCGCGAAGGCCCGCAACAGTGCGTCCGCCGGCTTCGCGGGAGACCAGGTAGGCGTCGACACCGGTGATCGAACGGCGCACGTGCCGACGCAGCGGTTCCACGCAGGTACGGACATCCTGTTCCCCGCCCTGGCAGGGCGGGCCGAGGCGTTCGGCCAACAGGGACCTGAGCCGTTCCAGCCCCTGTCTGCTGATCGGGTCCTTGGAACCATCTCCAGACGCGGCGCCGCGCACATCCGCGACGGACGCTTGTGCGACCGCGGCTCCTCCACTCTTCGCCCGCCCGCCAGACATGTCAACCATTGCACGAATCCACTGTCATGTTTCGGTGGCCGTGAAACAGCGGTCCTATCGTGGAGGAATGGACAACGGCACGACGACCGCGCGGCAGTGGACCTTCCTGACCAACCATGCCCGCGTGCTGGTCCAGATCGCCCGTGACCCGGGCATCCGCGTGCGTGACATCGCCGCCAGCTGCCTGCTCACCGAACGCGCCGTCCAACGCATCATCGTCGACCTCGAACAGGCCGGGTACCTCACCCACGAACGCCGCGGCCGCGCCAACCACTACAGCGTCATCACCAGCAAGCAGCTGCGTCACCCCGCCGACGCCGGCCCCACCATCGCCGAGCTCCTCGCCACCCTCCTGCGCTGAATCCCCCCGGCGCCCTGAAGGCGCAACCACGGATAGTAACCGGACCTGATCCCGGCGGGGCAGGACGTCAGGCCGCGGTCAGCGACTGATCGGCGCGAAGCCGCGAATCCAGCCCAGGGCATGGGCCGCTCCCTCCGCGCGGGCTCGCTCGGGGTCCGGGCGGTCACGGTCGCGCCGGAACTCGATCGCCGCACGAGGGCTGCGGCTGCCGGGTACTCGGCGCTCCGTCGGCACGGGTCACCCCGATCTGCTCCACCGACGCCGCTCTCGCCGCCGGCGGTCACCCGATCCGCGTCCGCGAACGGACGGCCGAGGCCGGTTGCCCGTCCTGTGCACCGTCACGACCCACCGGACCGCCGGGGATCCCGTTCAGGCCGCTGAACTCCTCCTGCGGCGCTGAACACCCGCCGTGGCCGTCGCCCACATGAGGCCCGCCCCGCAGCTCACGCGCAGCCCGGATCGCCGTACCGTGCCCGCCACTCCCTTGCGCGGGCGTTGTGCCATTCGACGCCCTGGACCGCCTCTTGGACCGACAAGCCGCTCAGCCGGGCGATCAGGCCCAGCGGAACCGGCCCTTCGCGGCCGGCGAGTGCCCGGCACACCTTGCCGGCCCACTGCTCCTCAGAGACGAAAGGGCGGCGACGGTACCGGTCGATCAGGGCCGTCAGGTGCTCGGCCGAGCACGCCCTGAGCACCCGCCGGCCGTCGAGCGCCGGATCGCTCCTGTGCAGAGCGGAGGAGTCCGGCACCAGCACGCTGACCAGGTCAGCCCTCGCCACGGCCTCGCCGCAGTGATCGCACAGGTCCAACGCTTCCGCGTCGTCGCCGAGCGGGCCGTCCGCCGGTCGTCCGGTGTCCTCCATGCCACGCGTCTACCCGGTCGAGGTCCGCACAACCGTCACACCGGAACCCGCCCCAGGGGACGGCATCACTCCGCTCCCGGCCCGGAATCACGTGTGCACCGGGCCCGAAGGGGCACACGCAGTTGCCGAGCCCATGAACTGTGATCATTCACAGCCGGAGATCCACTTTCGATACACGGCCTAACCGCTGCAGGGGCCGAAAACGCCCCACTGCGGGAAAGTCAGTCCGGTTCCTCCGGTGCGTCGGTCCAGCCGGGCGCGTCCCGGTCCTCCAGTTCCTCCCGCAGCCGGGCCAACGTGGTGCTCAGCAGCCGGGAGACGTGCATCTGAGAGACGCCGATGCGCTCCGCTATCCGGGCCTGCGTCCAGCCGTCCCAGAAGCGGAGCTTGAGGACGGTCTGCTCGCGTTCGGGCAGCCGGGCCAGCAGGGGGCGCACCGCGGTGCGGAAGTCGGTGAGTTCGATGCCGGGGTCGCAGCCGCCGAGGTGGTCGAGCAGGGCGCTGCCGCTCTCGTCGGTGTCCTGGTCGCGCAGGGCGTCCAGGGAGTCGGGGCGGTAGACACGGCCCGCCACGATCCCCTCAGTGGCCTGTTCGACGGTGAGGTGCAGGTCCTCGGCGATCTCCTCGGGCTGCGGGAGGCGGCCGAGTTCCTGTTCCAGGCGGTCGGAGCCGCGGGCGACGCAGAGGTAGAGCTCCTGCATGCCGCGCGGGACCCGCACCGGCCAGGAGGTGTCGCGGAAGAACCGTTTGATCTCGCCGGTGATGGTGGGGATCGCGTAGGTGACGAACACGACGCCGCGCTGCGGGTCGTAGCCGTCGACGGCCTTGATCAGGCCGATCGTGCCGACCTGGAGGATGTCCTCCATCTCCTCGGCACGGTACCGAAAGCGTGCCGCGATGAACCGCACCAGTGGCATGTTCAACTCGATGATCGTGCCGCGCACGTAACTGTAGGCGTAGGTCTCCCGGGCCAGCCCGGCCAACCGCTCGAACAACGCGTCGCTCAGCTCCCGCGCCTCGGACTTACCCATCGCCCGGCACTCGGCCGGAGTCGGTCTCGCCGGCAGATCGAGTGACGGGTCCGGGGACGTGTCGGCGGCGTGGCGGGGTTTTCCCAAGCGGATGGACACTTGACTTCTCCTGGCATCGGGTGGACCCCCTGGACCCGTGCGCGCAAATGCCCACACGTCGCGGGTTTGTTCCCCCGGGGGCGTGCCCGGCATCTTGAGGCACGGCCCTGGCGGCACCCGTCGGATGCCGGAGCGGCCTGGACCGGTCGGCAGCCGCTACATCAACCCTTCTACCCCAAACACGACATCGAATTCGTGTTTTATCGGTCTTTCTACCGTTTTCTCCATATTCGTTCGGGATTCGTTCGGGTAGCCGTCCCGGCTCCTCCTGCTGGCTCTGACCATCAGCTGGGCCCTGCTGCTCCTGCTGCGGGTCGCCACCGGACCGGCACTGGCCGACTGGACCCCGGGGCCACCGCCGGGCTGCGCACCGTGGCCGCCGAGGCAGAGGCAGCGGGCTCCCCGGTTCGCACCGAGTCGGCCGACGTCGCCGACCCGGAGGCCTGCGAGGCCGTCGCCACCCGCGCCGAGGCCGAATTCGGGTCGATCGACGTCTGGGTCAACGACGCCTTCGCCTCCGTCTTCGCACCCTTCACCGAGATCAGCCCGGCCGAGTTCCGCCGACTCACCGACGTCACCTACCTTGAGCGCGTCAACGCCACCCGCGCCGCGCTGCGCCGGACGCTGCCGCGCGACCACGGCGCGATCGTGCACGTCGGCTCGGCGCTCGCCTACCGGGGCATCCCGCTGCAGACCGCCTACCACGGCGCCAAGCACGCCCTCCAGGGCTGGCACGAGGCCCTGCGCTGCGAACTGCTCGCCAGTGGAACGGCGGTCCGCGTGACGATGGTCCAGATGCCGGCCGTCATACCCCGCAGTTCGACTGGGTGCTCAACCGGCTGCACGGCCACGCTCGCCCCGTCGCGCCCGTGTACCAGCCCGAACTCGCCGCCCGCGCCGCCCGGTTCGCCGCCGACCGCCCCGGGCGCCGGGAGTACCGGGTGTGGGGCAGCACCGTCGGCACCCTGGTCGCCAACACGCTCGCACCCGGCCTTCTCGACCGCTACCTCGCCCGCACGGGCATCGACGCCCAGCAGGAGGATGACCGGCCCCGCCGCGGCGACGAACAAATCAACCTCTGGTCCCCGGGCGACTCCGAGACGGACCACGGCGCGGACGACCGCTTCGACGCCGAGGCCCGCGACCACGGCGCCCAGCTGTGGGCCTCCCAGCGCCGCCGTCTGCTCGCGGCCGGCGGTGCGGCACTGCTCGGCGCCACGACCGGTGCGGCCCGCGCGCGGCGGCCGCGGTGGGCACTGCGGACGTCCGCCCGCCTACCTTTCACCGGCCGCACCGTCCGACGTGCCCGGGCCCCGCTCCCGAGCCCCCGGCGGCCGCCCGTGCCGCCGGTGGCTGGTGTCGCAGAACGGGTACGTGCGGCTGCGCCGGCAGGCGCACAAAGCCACCACCGGACGGTCGGACAGCCGCCGGGTGCCGTCCGGCAGGACCACCTCCACCGGGCCCTCGACCAACAACGGGCCACCTGGCACGACGACCACCCGGGTGGCGTAGCGCTCACCGCCCGCGGACACCGCGCACCACCACCAGTTCCTCTTCGCGCTCGCCCGGCCGGATCAGTCCGAGCCGCTCGAACAGGGCGGCCCGAGCCGTCATGACGGGCCCGAAGGGCTGCCGCCGTCGCGCCGCCACCTCCGTACGCAGTGCGGCTGCGTGCAGGAGCGCCAGGGTGGCCGGCACGTCCGCGAGTGCGGACTGCACGACCAGCAGCACGCCGCCCTCGGCCAGCGCCCCGGGAACCGTCCGGCAGATCCGGTCCAGGACCAACCGTCCGTCCGGTCCGGCGTCCCAGGCCAGCGCCGCGCCCCGGCCGGGAGCCGCCCCGGCCGGGTCCGTCGGGACGTACGGGGGATTTGCGGTCACCAGGTCGAAGCGCTCACCGGGCAACGGCGCCAGGAGGTCGCCCCGGCGCAGCCGGACCCGGTCGTGGTGCAGCCGGGCGTTGCACCAAGCGGCGGCCACCGCCCTGGCGGACAGGTCCACCGCCGTGACGAGGGCCCCGCTGCGCGCCGCTGTGATCGCGACGGCCCCGGTCCCGGTGCACAGGTCGAGCACCCGGCTGGAGCCGTCCAGCGGCTCCCGGCGCACACAGGCGGCCAGCAGTTCGGTGTCGCTCTGGGGCGCGTAGACCCCGGGCGGGCGAATCAACAGCATGTCGAGCGGCTGCCCGACCGGGCACGGTTCACACCTGCTGCACCGGGCACCGGAGCGGTGAGCACGGCACGGTCCGCGACGGAGCCCGGGGCGCACACTGAGGCCGGACACCCGGCGCGGCGCCGCCGGACCCACGTGATGCCGACACAACAGAGGAGAGGGAGCCTGGTGAGGTGGACGACAGCGGCACCCCGGGCAGTACGGGCCACGGCCAGGAGCTGCCGCCGACGGTAGGCGTGGAGGAGGAGTACTTCGTCGTGGACCCCGCAACCCGGGCCGTGGTTCCCGCGGGCCCGCGGCTGGCCGCCCGGGGCAGCGGCGCCCACCGTCAGCGTGCCGCGCACCGGGCCGGTGGCCTGCCCGCGATCGAGGACGACCTCGCGAACTGCATGGCCACCCCGCAGGCCGTCCCGCCCCGGTCATCCGCACGGCAGACCCCCCAGGGGCACGACCTCGACGGATGTGCCAGCGTGAAGGAAGCCGGAAGGGCACGCGGACCCATGTCCACGGACGCCCGCGAACGCCCGTAGAAGCCGATGGACGACAGCACGGAACAGCACGGACGCCCGCCGGGCGCGGCGGGCGGGTGCGCCGTGACGGGTACGTCCGCCTGAACGCTGCCGACCTCGGCATCGACACCGCGGCACTGGCCGAGGACTTCACGCGGCTCGCCGACTCCTACCAGGACCTGCCGCCGGACCCGTACGCCCGTGAGACCCACCGCTTCCGCCGCTACTCGCACGCCGTCCACCTGCCCTGGACCGGCGAGCTCTCCTACATCCCTGGCGCCCCCGACGAGGAGTTCGGCACCGTCACCGAGTACTGGCAGGACGAGCACAACCCCGAGTACCCCGAGTGCGGCGCCGGCTGCCGACATCCCGGAAGCGATCCACGACCGCTTCGTTCTGACCGAGCCGCTGGACGGCTACGGCGTTCACGACCGGCGCGTCAGCCACTGCGTCGGCCCGGTCCGCCTCGGCGACGACGGGGACGAAGGGCGACGCGACATCCTCATCATCGGAATCGCCCCCTGTGCACCCGGGCTTTGACCCGGGGGATCCACTCCCTGAACCCGCTTGGCACTTCGTGCTGGAGCATCGGGACGCAATCCTGCTCGTAAGCATGGGAACGGTCGGCGCGGGCGGTTCGAGGAGTTCGCGGAGCTGGCGTCGAACTTCACCAGCTCGCCGCTGTTCGCGGTGCTGTGTCTGTGCCTGGTGGGCGCGGTCGTCGCGGTGCACGTGGCCGGGCTGCCGATCGGGTGGCAGCTTCTGGTGGGCGATGCGATGGGCGCGGTGACGCTGTTGCTGCTGGCGATGCCGAAGAACTCCGAGCGACGGGCCGAGCATGCCATCCAGCGCAAGCTGGATGCGATCGTCCGGGCGATGCTGGAGCAGCATGAAGGCAAGCGCGGTCAGGCTTACGAGGATCTGAAGGCAGCCATCGGGATGGAGGAGCGGCTGTAGGGGCCCGGGAGGATTCAGGTCTGGGCGGCAGTCGCGACGCACAGCGCCGCGACGCCGAGGGCGAGCCAGGCGAGGTAGTCGCCGACGTGTCCGGAATGCAGGCGGCGCAGCGCCCGTACGGCTCGGGCAGCCACGTGCCGGTCGGCGGCGGGCCGGTGGAGGGCGGCCGTGGCCAGGGCGAGAGCGACGGCTGCGGACAGCAGGCCCAGCAGCATGCCGGTCACGGTCCAGTCCGCGGCCGGCACGGGTCCGGGCGGCGTGTTGGCGTGGGCGAGGACGACGGCGGTGTCGCCATCGGGTCGGTGAAGACGGCCGCCCCGCGGGCGAGGGCGGCGGCGATGGCGGGCAGGGAACCGACGAGAACAGCGAGGCCGATCAGGCTCGCCGGGACGATCGTCATGGTGCGGGGCAGGGCGCGCTGCGGGGAGCGGATCTCGGGTTCCTCGCCCTCACCGGTGGTCTCGTCCTCGTCCGGTCGGCTGCGTGGGACCGGGCCGGCGCCGAAGAAGATCCGCAGGGCCGTACGGAGAGCGGCTGCGCCGGTGGCGGCGGAGGCCGCGACGAACACGGCGGGCAGCCACGGCTGCCAGTGGCCGGCGGCGTGCCCCGCGACGGCCGTGTCATGGCCTCCGGGTCAGTCGGGAGGTTCCGACGGACGGGGGTGGCCGGGCTCCGGTGAGGCAGGCTCCGTGGGCTCGCCCGGGCCGGGCGGGGCCGGCGGTTCAGGGGGCGGTTCGGGCGAGCCGGGAGGCGCGGGCGGATCCGGCGGCACCGGTGGCTCCACCGGCTCCGGCGGGCTGGGCGGCTGCGGCGGGGGCGACGGCGGAACCGGGGTGACGTCGGCGTCGGATGGCACGGGAACGGTACCCACGGTCACCAGCTCCTATCGGCCCAGGGCGTGTTCGAGTTCCTTCTTGTTCATCTTCGAGCGCCCGTGGATGTTGCGCTGCCTGGCCTCGTTGTAGAGCTGCTCCTTCGTCGGCCCCTGGGCGCCGCTGTGCGACCGCAGCCCACCGCGACGGGAGGATGACATGTCCTTCACCGAGCTGCGGCTGGCGGTCTTCGACTCCCCGTGCCGGGCCCGCTCCTTGTTCACGGTGCGGGCGGCGATCTCCTCGGCACGCTTCTCGCTCTCACCGCGCTCCAGCGCACTGTCCTTGATGTGCTCGTACTGCCGCTCCCGCTTGGGACTCGATCCGCGAGGCATGGTCACACACTCCTGTCCGATGACTGCGGGGCGCGTGTTCCCCGCATCCGTGGGAGGAACCCGCTACCAGCACCGGGCAAACCGGCCTGCACCCGACCAGCCGCGCGCCCCAGCGCGTCGGCGAGAGCGCCGAGGGCGTGCGCCGCCTGCTGCTGGCGGCTGCGGTCCCGGGCCCGGCCATCGAACCGGCCGTGCGCCCCGAAGTCCCGCCGGGCATCGACCGGCTCGAACAGGTTGTCCGGGGCCGTGGCGCGGCGCCGACTGTCCTCCTGCTGGGAGTCGAAGCCCGTGCGGGCCAGGTAGCGGTCCAGCAGCCCGGGCACGACGGCGTTCGCCACCAGGGTCGCCACCGTGCTGCCGCCGACCCAGTACTCCCGCCGCCCGGGGTGGTCGGCGGCGAACAGCACGGCGCGGGCGGCGACCTCGGGCTGGTAGATCGGCGGAACCGGCTGCGCCCGACGGGGCAGGAGGGAACGGACCCAGTCGAACTGCGGGGTGTTGACGGCCGGCATCTGCACCATCGTGGTCCGCACCCGAGTACCGGAGGCGAGCAGTTCGCAGCGCAGCGCCTCGTTGAAGCCCTGGATGGCGTGCTTGGCGCCGCTGTAGGCGCTCTGCAGCGGGATGCCGCGGTAGGCGATCGCCGAACCGACCTGCACGATCACCCCGGCATCGCGGGGCAGCATCCGGGCCAGGGCGGCCCGGGTGGCGTAGACGTAGCCGAGGTACGTGACCTCGGTGACGCGCCGGAACTCCTCCGGGGAGACCTCGATGAAAGGGGCGAAGACGGGGGCGAACGCGTCGTTGACCCACACATCGACCGGCCCGGGTTCTTCCTCGGCCCGTTCGGCGGCGGCCTCCACCGCGTGTGCGTCGGCGACGTCGGCCTCGATGGCAATGACCTTGGCAGCGCCGGCCCGCTCGGCCTCGCGCACCGCCGCTTCGAGGCCGGCCCGGCCGCGGGCGATCAGCGCGAGCCGGTCCCCGCGGGCGGCGAACGCCTCGGCGGTCGCGCGGCCGATACCGCCGCTGGCCCCGGTGATGACGATGGTCCGGCAGGCATTTTCCATACTGCTTCGGGTTTCCCGGAAACAGCGGGGCAAACGGCCCGGCGCCACATGCGTGGCCGGTCGTCGGGCCGTAGCGTCGACAGGGTGGACATGCCGGGGGCGTGAACGAGGGAGGCTTCGATGCCGGCCGCAGCGCTGTTCGATGTCGACGGCACACTGCTCGACACCAGTTACTGGCACACCGTCGCCTGGACCGAGGCGCTCGCCCAATTCGGCCACACCCCGGCGATGGCCCGCGTCCACGGGGCGATCGGCATGGGCGGTGACCAGCTCCTCGACCACGTGCTGGGCGACGGCCGCGACCAGGGCCAGGACGAGGCGATCAGCGCGGCGCACCAGGCGCTCTTCGCCCGGTTCTGGCCGCGCCTGCGGGCGTTCGACGGCGCCGCCGGCCTGCTGCGGGAACTGAGACGGCGCGGCTGGACGATCACCCTCGCCTCCTCCGCCTCGGGGCGTGACCTGGAGGCGATGCGCGGGGTGCTCGCCGCCGACGACGCGATCGATCACGCCACCTGTGCCGACGACGTCGAGGCCAGCAAGCCCGCCCCCGACCTCGTCCACGCTGCTCTGGCCACGTCCGGCGCCAGGCCGGGCGAGGCGCTGTTCGTCGGCGACACCCCGTGGGACGTCCAGGCCGCCGCCGGGGCCCAGGTCACCTGCGTGGCGGTGCTCTTTGGCGGCTTCGGCGAGCGGGCCCTGCGCTCGGCCGGAGCCCTCGAGGTCCACACCGACGTCGGCGAACTCCTCGCCCACCTCGATTCCAGCGCCCTCGCGGACCCGACGCACTTCCAGCCCGTACGCGGCTGAGCGCGCAGCCGTGGACAACTCCCCCGACGGCGGGTACGCGGTCTCCGCAGAGTTCTACGACCTCCTGCAGGCCGAGACCGACCGCCGTCTGGCCGAGCGGCGCTTCGCCGCGGCCGCCACGCGGGCCCGCCACGCGGTCCTTGATGTCGGCGCCGGCACCGGCACGGCCACCGAAGTCCTGCTGCGCGCCTCCAGTGTGCCCGTCCACGCCGTCGAACCGGCCCCGGCCATGCGCGCCGCCCTGCTGTCGCGCCTGGCCCACCTCGGGGCGGACCAGCGCGCTCGTGTCACCGTGCACCCCGAGCCCCTCGCGGCGGCAGGCCTGACGGCCGTGGCGGACCTCGCCGTCGCCTCCAACGTGATCGCCTGTCTGGACCCCCCGACCAGGCGGGCCACGTGGAAGGCGATCGCGGCAGCCCTCCTGCCCGGTGGCCTGCTGCTGTTCGATCCGCCTCCCGCCGGCCTGCCGAGAGAGTGCGAGGCGGCGGGACGGCTCGGTCCGGTGCGGGTCGGCCCCGACCTGTACAGCGCCGACGTCACCCGCCAGCCCCATCGCGGGGTCCTGCGCATGGTCTTCACCTACCGCGTAGAACGCGAGCGGGCACTCCTGCGCGAGGCCCAGGAGGCGTTCGACATGTGGCCTGCCCCGCCCGAGCGGCTCACCGAGGAACTCGAAGCCGCAGGACTGCACGTTGTGCAGGCGCCCGGATCCGACCTCGTGGCGGCTCGCCGCCCCGCTCTCTAGATCCGACCTCGCCCGCCTGCGGGCATCACATTCCGGGTGCCACTGCTGCTGGACGGCCCCGGCGACCGGCGCTGCGGGCATCGCAGGCGGCCTCGGTCCCGTGCCGCACCGGATCAGTCGCTCGTTTCGCCCGGTGGTGTTCCGCCTGGTGCCCCGCCACCCTCGTCAGCCGGCTTCTCACCGGATGCCGGTGTGCCGCGGCCGCCACTGATCCCCTCACCACCGTCATCAGCGGCTGACCGGTCGCCGCCGGCCAGAGCCCACCCCACGATGCTTCCGCCGTACACGGTGAAGCCCACCCCGATCAGCCAGGACTGGACCACAAGGACTGCGCCGACCGTGCCGTAGGAGACGGCGTTGGAGACCAACAACGGGGCGAAGACCACCCGGGAGAACAGCCGGAGGCCGGCCAGGGCGACCATCGTGGCCACCGCCCCGGGCACCAGTCCCCGCCGCGGGGCACGGGCCCCGAGCAGAAAGCGCGGAAGCCACCAGAACAGCAGCAGACCGCCCAGCACCGTGGCGAGGATCCGCAGGGTCGGTTGAACGGCAGTGCGGTGTCACGGCACACCGCTCCACGCCGCGAGGACGAGACCAATCTCTGGCGTCCGGCCCCGGCAGGTGCCCCTTCGGGCGCATCTCAACGCTCTCCGTCCTGGGACCGGTGCGAGGCAGCTCGTGGCCGCCCGCCGGACAGCGGCTCACACCGGCGTGCCCAGCTCGGAGCCCAGAGGCGCCGGGACGGCCCCGCAGCCCGAGACCGCGCCCGGACAAACCGAGCGTTGCTGCGTCTGGGCCTGTACCGGTTGCCGATCGGCGAGTTCCCCCTCCTGCGAGGCCTCGCGACCGCCCTGGCCTCCTACGACGGAGCCGCCGTGCTCGAACGCGGCCTCGACATCCTCCTCGCCGGCCTGGCCACCACCCCTCAGTAGTGCGCCGAACCCGGGAGTCGCGCCACCGCGGCTGATATCTCACCCCCAAACCGGGCACCCGCGAAAGCAAGTGCAGCATTTCCTCCGCATCGGCGAAGGACCGCATCGGAAGAGGGGGAAGAAACGGAGGTCATGGTGATCGTCCTCGGAGTCATCCTCCTTGTCATCGGATTCGTCACCGGAATCGGCATCCTGTGGACCATCGGCATCGTCCTGGCCCTCATCGGCCTCATCCTGTGGATCATGGGCGCGGTCGGCCACGAGGTCGGCGGCCGCCGCCATTACTGGTAGGCACCAGCGAACCAGCCACTGGCCCTGTGGAGGCAGCGCAGCCCTGCTGGGCCACGACGCCAGCCATGCGCCGCACACGTGGACGGTTCGGTTCAGGCCGTGTGCCTGGACCGGTTCTCCGTTGGTCAAATGACCTGGCGTCGACGCCGGTCGTGCCGACTCCGGCCGCCTTGCTGCCGGTGACGCGAGCCTCTCCCCATCCGTCAGGCAGGCGGGGGGGGGGCGCCGGGGGGCCCCCCCCGCGCCCGCGGCGGCCCCCCGGGGGGGGGGGGGGGGGTCACACGGGGCGGGGTGCCGGGGGGCGCGGGGGGGGGGGGGGGGGGGACAAAACCA
>NZ_JBSHAP010000065.1:0-4130 GCF_053611565.1 Kitasatospora sp. NPDC054795 | reverse complement strand
GGGGGGCCGCCGCGGGTCGGCCGGCCCCGGCCCGCTTTGGGGGGGGTGCCCCCCCCCCCCCCCACCCGTCCGGGCGGCGGCTACTGGCCCGGGGGCACCCCCCCGCGCACCGGGCCCGCTCCAACGTGCGGGTCAGGCGGATCACAACGGGCTCAGTGACCGGGTGCCAGCGTGGCGGCGGCTTCGAGCATCAACCCGTGGACGAACGCTTGGGGCAGGTTGCCGCGCAGCTGGCGTTGGGCGACGTCGAACTCCTCCGCATAGAGGCCGGGCGGACCGCAGGCGGCACGGTTGCGTTCGAACCAGCGCAGGGCGGCGGCGAGCAGCAGGCTCTCCCCGAACACGTCGAGCTGGAACTGGCGGTTGACATGGTTGCCGACGATGTCGAAGCCACCCGGGTAGCCGGGCAGGTCGAGGGTGCGCTGGTCGGGTACCGCCGCACCGGTCACGGTGCAGGCGGGCGCGAGAGCCGGACCGTGTTCGAGCAGACGGGCGGTGACGAACCGTACGGAGTCGTCCAGCAGCGGGTGCGGCCCCGCGGCGGCGACGGCCTGGCCGATGTAGGCCTGGTCGCGCATCCACACGTACCGGTAGTCGTAGTTGCGGCCCGTCTCGGCGCGTTCGGGCAGGCTGGTGGTGGCCGCTGCCACCACCTCCCAGTCGCGCAGGCGCTCCAGCACGTAGTCGGAAACCTTCATCACCGAACTCCTCCACAGCGCGGGCGTGGCTCCTGGTGGGACGGACGAGCCCCGGAGAGCGGCTAACCGCTCGCGCCGCGACGAAACCGCCGTAGGTGACACCGCCCGGTGTCCCGCGCAGAATCACCTCCTGGCCCGCAGGCCGCGGGTAGGCACACCGGGCGCAGCACCGCCGCTGCCCTGGACGGGCGTCCGGCGGCGACCAGTCGACGTTCCGGTGGAACGGGTGGCCCGGCCCCCGACGGAGAACGGACGGCTGCGAGTGTCGCATTCAGGGACATTCGCTGGGTATGCGCCCTTTTGAGGTACGGGTGGTCCGTCGGGGACCGGACACGAGGAGGCGAAGCCGATGGCTGTGAGACACGTCCTGATAGAGCGGGCTCCGCAGGCGGTGTGGAGCGTGTTGGGCGATGCGACCGCGTACGGCCGGTGGGTGCCCGGCACGGAGCGGACCCGCCCGGGTGAGGGCCGGTGGCCCGCAGTCGGGTCGAGCCTGCGCTACACCGTCCGCGCCGGGCCGTTACGTTTCGGGGGCCACACTGTCGTACGTGTGTGCGACGACGGGCACCGGCTGGAACTGGAGGCCTTCGCCGGGCGGCTCGGCACCGTCCGGATCGCCATCGAGCTGATCGCGTGGGGCGACGCCACCCTGGTGATCGTCGACGAGCACCCGCTGCGGGGCCTGGGCGGGAGCCTCCACACGGCCCCCGCGGACCTGGTGCTGGATCTGCGCCACCGCCGGCTGCTCGCCCGCCTCGCCCGCACGGTCGAGCAGGCGCCCAGGGCGGCCGACCTGGAATCGTCCGCGTCGGGGGGAGGTCCGTCATGGCCGACGCCGTCGTGATCGGGGCCGGGCCGAACGGTCTGGTCGCCGCGAACGTGCTGGCCGACGCCGGCTGGAAAGTAGCGGTGCTGGAGGCGCAGGACCGGGCCGGTGGCGCTGTCCGCAGCGACCGCGGCGTCCACCCCGACCACGTCAGCGACCTGTTCAGCTCGTTCTACCCACTGGCCGCCGCCTCGCCGGTGATCACGGCCCTGCGCCTCGAAGAACACGGCCTCGCCTGGAGCCACGCGCCGATCGTGCTCGCCCATCCGCTGCCAGACGGCCGCTGCGCCCTGTTGCAGCGCGGTCCGGAGGCCAACAGCGACGACATCGGGCGGAACTTCGGCGGGCCGGACGCACTCGCCTGGCGACGGCTGTCACAGCTCTGGCAGGACCTGGACCCGTACCTGGTGAGGACGATGTTCGCGCCGTTCCCGCCGGTACGAGCCGGCCTGGCGCTGGCCTCGCGTCTCCGGGCGCCGGGCCTGCTGCGGCTGGCCCGCTTCGCGGCGCTGCCCGTACGGCGACTGGCCGAGGAGGAGTTCGACCGGGACGGCCCGGGGCTGCTGCTGGCCGGCTGCGCGCTGCACGCCGATCTGCTGCCCGAATCGCCGGGCAGCGCCGCCTTCGGCTGGCTCATGGCCATGCTCGGCGAGCAGTACGGCTGGCCGGTACCGGTCGGCGGCGCACGCGCCCTCAGCGACGCCCTGGTGCGGCGTCTGGAATCGCGCGGAGGCACGATCCGCTGCGGTACCCCGGTCAGCGAGGTCGTCGTCCGCGCCGGCCGCGCGCTGGGCGTCCGCACCGCCCAGGAGGACTACGTCCGCGCGCGCCAAGCCGTGCTCGCCGACGTGCCCGCCCCGCACCTGTACGGCCGCCTGGTCCAGGAAGGCCTCCTGCCGCCCGGATTCCGCGACGCCGTACGCCGCTTCCAGTGGGACTTCGCGACCGTCAAGGTCGACTGGGCCCTCGACGCGCCGATCCCCTGGACCGCCGAGCAGGCGCACCGGGCCGGCACCGTCCACCTCGGCGCCGACTGGACGGAACTGAGCGACTACGCACTCCAGGTCAGCACCGGCCGTCTGCCGGCCCGCCCCTTCGGGCTGCTCGGCCAGATGACCACCGCAGACCCTTCCCGCTCGCCCGCAGGCACCGAGTCGGCCTGGATCTACACCCATGTCCCCCAGCACATCGCCGACGACCTCGGGCCCGACGGCATCACCGGGTCCTGGGACGACAGGGAAAGCGAAGCCATCGCCCGCCGCATGGAAGCACAGGTCGAACGCTTCGCCCCCGGCTTCACCGACCGGATCCGGGCCCGGCGCGTACTCACCCCGCCGGTGCTGGAACACCTGGACCAGAACCTGGTCGGCGGGGCGATCAACGGCGGCACCGCAGCCCTCCACCAACAGGCGCTGCTGCGCCCGGTGCCCGGCACGGGGCGGCCCGAGACCCCCATCCAGCGCCTCTACCTCGCTTCCGCCTCGGCCCACCCGGGCGGTGGCGTGCACGGCGCCTGCGGCGCGAACGCCGCCCGCGCCGCGCTCCGCGCCCAGGGAGCCCTGACCGGCCGGCTGCTGCGCCCCGTCCTGGCCGGCGCCCAGCGGGCCCTGGCCGACCCGGGCGGGGGGTGAGACGGCGTGACGCCGTCGGGCGGTCGGGACGCCGAGACGGGACCCGCGGCCCGGGCAGGCCGGGACCGCAGGGGCTGTCATCGCGGGGGGCGGCCACCGCCGCCGGGGTCGCCGTGCTCGGACACCGCCGCCCGGCGGGCGGCCGTGCGACGAAGCACGATCTGGGGCAGGACAAGCCAGCTGGCAGCGAACCAGAGCAGACAGGCGGCGCTGAGGCCCCAGGCGGCGGCCGGGCTACCGGTTGCGGTGCGCAGCAGGAGCAGCAGGGCGGCGGCGATGGTCAGGGCGAGGGTGGTGAGTCCGATGGCGATGAGGCGACTGGCGACGTCGATGAGTTCGGGTTTCATGCCGTGGCCGGTGAGGAAGCGGTGGAAGGCCACGGGCGCGATCAGGGCGCCTGTGGCGACGGCGCCGAGGACGACGGTGGCGACGTAGAGGTTCCTGTCGAAGTCGGGCAGGGCGGCGAAGCGCGGGGTGAAGGCCACGCCGATGAGGAATCCGAAGAGGATCTGCGCGCCGGTCTGGCACACGCGGACTTCTTGGAGCATCTCGCTCCAGAGCCGGTCGGCCCGTTCCTGGGGCGTCTCGTCCCGGCCCGGCACGCCGTCGTTCTTCGTCAACGAATCCTCCCCCGCCTACGGGCGGTGCTTGTAGCGGCTGGCCCGGACCCGTACGTGCAGCGGTTCCTCGCCATGGGGCGGGGCGGTGGAGCTGGCGATGGAGCGAGGTGAAGGCGGCGGCGACCCGGAACAGGATCGGTAGACGGGAAGCATCTGATGGCGCTCTCCACGTCGCCGGGCGTGACGTTCACCGACACGTCGGGGGGCGGGAGTACCGGCTTCTCCACTCGAGCGGGCATCAGGCTGGGCACCGGGCGGCTCGGAAGTTGTCAAGTCAAATGAGACGGTTGTGCGGTGATGAGGCTTGTGGTTCGGGTTCCCTGCGCCTGGCCGGGTCGTTGATCCACACGTGCCG
>NZ_JBSHAP010000064.1:0-52972 GCF_053611565.1 Kitasatospora sp. NPDC054795 | reverse complement strand
GGCGGCGTCGAGGTGGCCGATGTTGCCCTTGACCGAGCCGAGGGCCCAGGACCCGGTGTCGCCGAACGCCCGTGACAACGCCTGCACCTCGATCGGGTCGCCCAGCGAGGTGCCCGTGCCGTGCGCCTCGACGTAGTCGATGTCCGTGGGTGCGAGGCCCGCGCCGGCGAGCGCGGCGGAGATGACCGCGGCCTGGCCGGTGACGCTCGGGGCGGTGAAACCGACCTTCACCGCGCCGTCGTTGTTGATCGCCGAGCCCCTGATCACGGCGTGGACGGTGTCGCCGTCGGCCAGCGCGTCCTCCAACCGCTTCAGCGCCACCAGACCGACACCCGTCCCGAAGACCGTGCCCCGGGCGTCCGCGTCGAACGGGCGGACGTGCCCGTCGGGGGACACGAAGGACCCGTCCTGGTGCAGGTAGCCGGTGCCCGGGTTCGGGTCGACGTGGACGCCACCCGCCAGGGCGAGGTCGCACTCCCCGGCGAGCAGGCTCCGGCAGGCGGTGTGGGCGGCGACCAGCGCGGTCGAGCAGGCGGCGCGCAGCGAGACCGCGGGGCCCTTCAGGTCCAGCTTGTACGACACCCGGGAGGCCAGGAAGGCGAGTTCGTTGGCCACCAGGATCTGGGTCCGGCCCAGGGTGTCCACGATCTGCTGGTGCGAGTAGACGTGCTGGACGTAGCGGTTGGCCCCCGCGCCGCCGAAGACACCGGTTCTGCCCTCGTACCGGGCGGCGTCGTAGCCGGCATGCTCCAGCGCCTCCCAGGCCGTCTCCAGGAAGAGCCGGTGCTGCGGGTCCATCACCTCGGCCTCGCGGGCGGTGTACCCGAAGAACTCCGCGTCGAACAGGTCGCTGCCGGCGAAGGCGGGCGCGGCCTTGACGTAGTTCGGCTGTCCGAAGACTTCGGGCGGCACCCCGGCCGCCGTCAGCTCCTCGTCGGTCAGGGCGACGATCGACTCGACGCCGTCGCGCAGGTTCGACCAGTACTCGGTCAGGTCCTTCGCGCCGGGGAAGCGTCCCGCCATCCCGATGATCGCGACACCACCGCGCGCCGCCGTCACCGCGTCGCCCGGAGGTTGTCGACGAGCGCGCCGAGGGTGCGCACGGTGGGGCCCTCGTAGACGATGGTCAGCGGTACGGCCACCGCCAGCTCCTGACGCAGTCGATGGACAACCTGCAGGCCGAGCAGTGAACTGCCGCCCAGTTCGAAGAAGTTGTCCTGCACGCCGACACTCTCCAGGCCGAGCAGCTCCTGCCAGATCTCCGCCACCCGGTGTTCGGTCTCGCCGTTCGGGGCGACGAACGGGTTGCGCAGGTTGGGGCGCTCGTGCCGGGCGGCCGGGGCCGGCGCCTCGGCCACCGGGTCGGCCCACAGCTCGTGACGCAACGTCAGATCACCGGTGGAAGTGATGATCTGCGCCTGGGGCACCGCGTCGAGCAGGGCGTCGAACACCTGTCGGCCCTCGGCCGGGGCGAGTGCCAACTCGCGTACTGCCGCGCCGAGTTCGGAATTCGCCCGGTCCTCCTCGGAGAAGTGCCAGGCCTCCCAGTTGACGCTGGTCCAGGGCAGGGCCGCGCTGTGGTGCCGCTGGGCGAAGGCGTCGAGCGCGGCGTTCGCGGCGGCGTACGCACCGAAGCCGAGTCCGCCGAGCAGCGAGGCGATCGAGGAGCAGATGACGGCGAAGTCCACCTGCTGGTCGGCCAGCACCTCGTGCAGCACCTGCGTGCCGTAGAGCTTGGGGCCGAAGTGCCAGGAGGCCTCCTCCGCACCCAGGACCGCGACCTCCCGGTGGGCCGCCGTGCCGGTCGTGCCGGCGCAGTGCAGCACGCCGTCGATCGGGCCGAACTCCCGCAGGACGCGCTCCTTCAGGGAGAGCATGGCCGTGCGGTCGGAGACGTCCGTGGCGGTCACCAGTACCTCGGAGCCGAGCGCCTCGATCTCCTGGACGGCACGGATCGCGGACCGGACCGCTTCCGGGTGCTGCGGATCGGCCCAGCTCTCCCGGGGCGGCAGACCCGTCCGTCCGAGCAGCACCAGGCGCACCTTGGCCCGGTCGGCGAGGGCGCGGGCCATCAGCAGGCCGATCTTCCCGAGGCCGCCGGTGACCAGGTACACCCCGCCGGGGCGGACCGGGGACCCATCCCGCGGGCGCGGCGCGCCGGTCACGTACGTCGGCGCCCAGCGGTGCCGACCGCGCAGCGCGATGGTGCGCTCGGCGGGCGGGGCGGTGAGGTCGGCCAGCAGCTGGTCGACCAGCCGGGGTACGGCCTGCGGGCCTTCGGGGCGGAGGTCGAAGTGGACGCAGCTGAGCGAGGGGTACTCCTGCGGCAGCACCCGGCACAGGCCCTGGACGGTGGCCTTCGGCGGGCAGAGCGGCTCGTCCCCGAGGACGGCGTGCACCTCGGAGGACAGCACGTCCCAGCGCTGCCGCTGCGTCATCAGCTCGGCCTCGGTGGCCTGGACCCAGTGGACCAGGCTGTCGAAGGAGCGGTGCAGCAGGGCCCGGACGTCCTCGGGCGCCGTGGCCCGGTCGGCGTCGTCGCCGACGCTCCAGCAGTGCACCACCCGACCGGGCAGCGGCCCCTCGGCGCGCAGTGCCTCGGCGAGCCGGTCGAAGTGCTCCGGCCGGGCGGGGTCGAGGACGTACTCGCGCTCGCTCTTGCGGTGCCACTCGGCTCCCCGGGAGACCGTGCGCACGGTGGCGCCGAGACCTTCGAGGCGGTCGGCGAGGTGGTGGCCGACACCGGTCCCGTCCGCGAAGACGAGCCAGCGCTCGTCGGCCGGGCCGACCTCGGCGGGCCGCGGTGCGCCGGCCAGCCGCTGCCAGGACGGCGTGTAGAACCACTGGGGCAGGTCGCCGCGCCGCTGCTGGGCCGAGCCGCTGCCGGGCCGGGCGGTGCCGGGTTCGAGCCAGTAGGTGCGCCGCTCGAAGGGGTAGGTGGGGAGCGGGACCCGCCGGGCGCCGGCCGTGGCCGGGAAGGGGCGCTCCCGGCCGGCGAGCCAGAGGCGTCCGGCGGCCCGCAGGAGTGCGGTGCGGTCGCTCTGCCCGAGGAAGGCGCCGGGAAGGGACGGGAGGACGACCCGGTCGGTGCCGGCGGCGGCGGGGTGCTGGATGGCCCCGGGGGTCAGGGCCGGCGCGGGGCCGATCTCGACGATCGCGATGTCCGGGACGGACCACAGGGTGGCCAGGCCGTCCGCGAACCGCACGCTCTCCCGTACGTGCCGGGCCCAGTACTCGGGGCTGGTGGCCTCGTCGTCGGTGATCCAGGTGCCGGTCAGGTTGGAGACGAACGGCACGGCCGGGGCGTTCAGCCGGACCGAGCGGACCAGTTCGGCGTAGCGCTCGACGACCGGGTCCATCATCGGGGAGTGGAAGGCGAAGCGGGTGGTCAGCCGGCGGGTGGCGATGCCGGCGGCCAGCAGTTCGCCGGCCACCCGCTCGATGCCCTCGACGGTGCCGGAGAGCACGCAGGTCTGCGGGCCGTTGATCGCGGCGAGGCAGACCTCCGCGTCGGTGTACCGTGCGACGGCCTCCTCGGAGAGCGGCACGGCGAGCATCGCGCCCTCGCCCTGCTCCTCGATCAGCCGGGCGCGCTCCGCGACCAGGCGCAGGGCGTCGGGCAGCGAGAAGACCCCGGCCGCACAGGCCGCGACGTACTCGCCCAGGCTGTGACCGATCATCACCTCGGGCTCGACCCCCCGGGCGGCCCAGAGCTTGACCAGGGCGTACTCGAGGGCGAACACCGCGGGGTAGCCGAGGCGCGGCTGGTCCAGCGGGTGCTCGCTGCGCTCCGGCTGGAGCAGCAGCCTGCTGAAGTCGAAGGGCTGCCCGGGGGCGGCGTCCGCGGACTCGTCGACGGTGAACACGAGTTCGCGGATGTCCGTGCCGAGCAGCGGCTCCAGCAGTCCGGCGCACTCGTCCATCGCTGCCCTGAACTCCGGTTCCTGAGCGTAGAGTTCGCGCGCCATGCCGGGGAACTGGGAGCCGAAGCCGGTGAACATGAAGGCCACCGGCCGGTGCGGGGCCTCGGGCGCGGTCGCGGTGAGCAGCCGACCGTCGTCGCGGGCGTCGAGCGCCGCCAGGGCCTCCTCGGTGCCGCCGGCCACCAGCATCCGTCGGTACGGGAACGCCCGGCGGCCCTGCTGGAGGGTGAACGCGACATCGGCCAGCGGGAGTTCGGGGTGCGCCCGGAGGTGGTCGTGCAGCTGGTCGGTGGCCGCCTCCAGGGCCTCCGGGCTCTTCGCGGAGAGCACCAGCAGCTGCTCGGCGCCGTCGGCCTGCCGGGATTCGCGCGGCAGCTCCGGGGCCTGTTCGAGGATGACGTGGGCGTTGGTGCCGCCGAGGCCGAAGGAGCTGACCCCGGCGCGGCGCGGGCCGTCGCCCTCGGGCCAGGGCAGCAGCTCGGTGTTGACGTAGAAAGGGCTGCCGGCCAGGTCGATCCGCGGGTTGGGCCGCTCGAAGTGCAGGGTGGGCGGCAGCTGCCCGTGCTCCACCGCCAGCACGGTCTTGATCAGGCCGGCGACCCCGGCGGCCGAGTCGAGGTGGCCGATGTTGGTCTTGGCGGAGCCGAGGGCGCACCTGCGCTCCCCGACCCCGGAGTAGGCCGAGGCGAGTGCGGAGAACTCGATCGGGTCGCCCAGGACGGTGGCCGTCCCGTGCAGCTCGATGTAGCCGATGCTCTCGGCCGGCACGTCCGCGTTCGCCAGCGCGGCGGAGATGACGGCGGACTGGGTGGCGGCGCCGGGCGCGCTGAAGCCGGCCCGGCGGGAGCCGTCGTTGTTCAGCGCGGAGCCCTTGATGACCGCGTGGATGTGGTCGTCGTCGGTGATCGCGTCCTTGAGGCGCTTGAGCACCACCATGCCGACGCCGTCGCCGCCCACCGTCCCCTGGGCGCGGGCGTCGAAGGTGCGGCAGTAGCCGTCCGGCGAGAAGATGCCGTCCGGGCGGTAGACGTAGCCCTTGCTCCTGGTCCCGTCGACGGCGACGCCGCCGGCCAGCGCGGTGTCGCACTGGTAGGCCAGCAGCGCCTGGCACGCCTCGACCACGGCGACCAGTGACGTGGAGCAGGCGGACTGGATGTTGAGGGCGGGGCCCTCCAGGCCGAGCTTGTAGGAGACCCGGCTGGCGAGGAAGTCCGGCCGGTTGCCGATCACCGTCTGCTTGTCGCCGAGGATCTGCGCGGCGCCGGGCTGGGAGGCGATGTTGAAGAGCAGGTAGGTGTTGTTGCCCGCGCCCGCGTAGACGCCGACCGGGCCGTCCTGCCGATCGGTGTCGTATCCGGAGCTCTCCAGGGCGGCCCAGGCGCATTCGAGCAGGACCCGGTGCTGCGGGTCCATGAGTTCGGCCTCGCGCGGGGAGTAGCCGAAGAAGGCGGCGTCGAACTTCTCGCTGTCCGCCAGCGGGTAGCCCGCGCCGACGAAGTTCGGGTCGGCCAGGGTGGCGGCGTCCACGCCCCGGGCGGCGAGCTCCTCGTCCTCGAAGCGGGTGACGGAGCAGACGCCCGCCTTGAGGTTGCTCCAGTACTCCTCGACCGTCCGGGCGCCGGGGAAGCGGCCGGCCATGCCGACGACGGCGATGTCCAGACTGTCGTCGAACTCGGAGAAGCCGTCGGCCTGTTCGGAGTCCAGCTCGGCGTCCACGGTGGGGTCGAGCTCGGGGGAGTACTCACTCATGGTGACCTCGCTTCGCTTGCAGCTGCTGCCGGCGGCGCTTCAGCAGGGCGTTCTGCTGGGCGCTCCTGCCGCGGGTGGCGGCCGGTGCCACCCCCTGCCTCTGCTGCGAGAGCAGCTCGGCCTGGGCCCGGACGGTGGTGTGCTGGAACAGGTCGAGCAGGTCGACCTCCCGGCCGGTCGTCGCCCGGAGCCGGTGGTGCAGCCCGACCATGAGCAGGGAGTGCCCGCCGATGTCGAAGAAGTTCTGGTCGGTGCCGACCGCCTCGGTGTGGAGGACCTCCTGCCACACCTGCGCCACCAGTCGCTCCAGTTCGTTCCGCGGGGGCAGCGGCGCGGTGGCGGGCTCGGCGGGCCGGGGCAGCCTGCCGCGGTCGACCTTGCCGTGCCCGGAGAGCGGCAGCCGGTCCAGCGTCACCATCGCCTGCGGCACCATGTGCGGGGAGAGCCGGTCCCGCAGGTGGCGCTCCAGCCCGGCGGTGCTGAACCCGGGGCCGTGCGGCTCGATGTAGGCGACCACCCGCCGGTCGCCGGGGACGTCCTCGCGGACGACGGCGATGGCGTGGCGCACCTCGGGGTGGCTCTTCAGGCCGGCCTCGATCTCGCCCAGGGCGACCCGGAAGCCGCGGACCTTGATCTGGTCGTCGCGCCGGCCGAGGAAGGCGATCGTCCCGTCGGCCAGGCGGCGGACGATGTCGCCGGTGCGGTAGAGGCGGGAGCCCGGCCCGCCGCCGAGGGTGTCCGGGACGAAGGCCGCCGCGGTGAGGTCCTCCCGGCGGTGGTAGCCGCGGGCGAGGTTGCCGCCGCCGATCAGCAGCTCTCCGACGACGCCGACGGGCGTGGGCCGGCCCGCCGCGTCCACCACGTGGGCCCGGGTGCCCGGGAGCGGAACGCCGATCGGCGCGGTCTCCCACTCCGCCTCCGGGTGGTCGGCCACGGCGAGGGTCAGCACACCGACGGTGGTCTCGGTCGGACCGTAGTGGTTGAAGACCCGGCAGTGCGGGACGAGGCGCTGGAGGGCGCGCAGCCAGCGCCAGTCGGAGGCCTCGCCGCCGATGACCAGCAGGCGGCGCGGCAGGAGCTCGGCGAAGCGCGGCGAGGTCTGGAGGGCCCGGAGGTGGGAGGGTGCGATCTTCAGGCAGTCGACCCCCCGGGTCTGCACCCAGTCGGCCAGCCTCTCCGCGTCCAGCGCGACGTCACGGGAGATCAGCTGGACCTCGCCGCCCGTGCACAGCGGCGGGGCGAAGGCCGTGACACTGGAGTCCACCGTCAGCGGCTGCACCATCGCGTAGCTGAGCGGCCCGTCGATGCCGAGCCGCCGGACGACGGCGCGGGTGTAGCCGACGAGCTGGCGGTGCTCGATCACCACGCCCTTGGGCTTGCCGGTGGAGCCGGAGGTGTAGAGCAGGTACGCGGCGTCCCCCGGGGCCGAGTGCCCGGCCGGCGGGTCCTCGTCCGGCCGGCCGGCCAGCACGGTCAGCCCGGCGTCGAGCTCGACCACCCGGTGTCCGGTGTCGAGCGGGGCCGTCGCCACCACGATCCGCACGGCCGCGTCGGCGAGGATGCCGTTGCGCCGCTCGGCCGGGTCGTTCAGGTCCACCGGTACGTACGCGCCACCGGCCTTGAGGATGCCGAGCACGGCCACCATCAGCCGTACGTCGCGATCGGCGCAGAGGCCCACCGTCACCTCGGGGCCGACACCGCTCTCCCGCAGCAGGTGGGCCAGCTGGTTGGCCCGGGAGTTGAGTTCCCGGTAGCTGAGGGCGGCGCCCTCGGAACGGACGGCGATCGCCCCGGGGGTGCGGGCGGCCTGCTCCTCGAAGAGCCGGTGGAAGCACCGGTCCGCCGGCTCGCCCGGGACGCCGTTCAGCGCCTCGATGACGCGCTCCTCCCCGGCGGTGAGCAGGGGCAGCTCGGCCACCGACCGGTCCGGATCGGCCGTCGCGCCTTCGAGCAGGCGCAGCAGGTGGTCCACCGCGCGGCGGGCGGTGGCCGGGTCGAGGACGTCGGTGGCGAACACCAGCTGACCGGTCAGTTCGCCGTCGACGTAGCAGAGTTGGAGATCCAGGTCGCAGGAGGTGGTCTCGGGCACGGGACGCGGTTCCGGCCGGAAGGAGAAACCCGGCCAGAGGTGGACGGCCGCGCCGGTGCGGACCTCTTCGGCCGCCGCCAGCGCGGCGCCCGCCCGCCGGACCAGGTCCCGGAAGCTCCCGCCGGCCTCGACGCGGACCGGCGTGGTCACCCCGGCGCCGTTGGTCACCCCGACCGCGAGCTCGGTCTGTCCGCCGTACCGGTGCAGCAGGGCCAGGTGGAGGGCGAAGGCCGCCGCCGGGAGCCCTCCTCCGCAGGCCTCACCCAGCTGCCGCAGGGCGGCGGTCGCCCCGGCGGGGACGACGAGGGGGACCGAGCCGGCCCGGTGGTCGCGCCGGGCCGGAGGCGTCCGGTCCAACGGGAGCTCCGGGGCGGCGGGCAGCTCGGCGGGGCGCCCTTCGGCATCGGGGCCGGGCACGGGAGGTGCGGGGTGGCGCAGTGTCATGAGGGTTGCCTCGAGGAGTCTGGGGGCAGGACGTACGTCACCCGTCTCGCCGGAACGGGCCACGGCTACGCGGATCGCTTGGTGCAGAGATAGACCTGGTTGCGGCGGTGGTCGGCGGGGACGTCGATGATCTCGACCGTCTCCGAGAGCGAGTGCAGCAGCGCCTCGAACGGGCCGGCGGCGTAGCGGTTGAGCCAGATGTAGCCGTCGGCCGTATCGCGCCGCAGCAGCACCTCGGTCTCCCGCGGCACCTGGAACATGCAGATCACCACGGTGCGGCGGGAGACCCGGAACAGTTCGCGGACGGCGGTCTCGTAGTACGGCAGGCTCTCCAGCACGTGCCGGCAGTTCACCACGTCGAACGAGCCTTCGGGGAAGGTGAGGTCGGTGACGCTCATCCGCTCCCACCGTGCCTCGGGGTGGAGCGCGCGGCAGTCGTCGATGGCGGCCTCGTTGATGTCGATGCCGGTGTAGTCGACCTCCAGGCCCGCCGTCAGCAGGTGGCGGTAGGTGACCCCGGAGATGACACCGCAGTCGAGCAGTTCGAACGGTTCCTCGCCGTGCAGTGCCGCGATCCGCTCGGTCACGACCGCGTGCGAGGGGTGTCCGGCCCGGGACTCCTCGCTCATGTGAGCCATGTCAGAGGTGTGCGCCCAGAGCGATCTCGTGTTCACTGCGTTGATCCTCCGTACTGCTGGAGCGGAGCCGGTCATGACGGCACGGCCGTCCGGACGGTGGCTGTCGGGAAAGTGCCGGGCGGGCGCGGGACGCCGCCGGACCAGGGCCGTCGGGCGGTGGACGGTCCGGAGGGCCGTTCCAGGGCTTCCGCGGGCGCGGCACCCGGTTCCCCGTCACCCTCCGGACCGGGAGAACCCTGGGAGCCGGCGGTGCGCGCGTGACATCCGTCCCGTCCCGGCGCACGGGAACTGATGTCACATCAGAAAGCCGCACCTTCCTGGGACTCGGTGTCGAAGACGGCGTCCGGGCCGAACATCCGGGCGTGCTTCGCCGCGGCGAGGGCCAGCGTGCCGCTCGCGTCGCGGGCGCTCGCGACCTCGGCCAGTTGGTTGACCACGGCGGGCTTCGCCAACGTCTGATCGCGCAGCTCGGGGGAGCGGGACATCAGGACCATGGCCGCGGTGGTGTAGCCCGACTCGGCCCAGGACTCCCAGATCGCGTCGCGGTCCTGCTCCTGGCCCGCGAAGAGCTCCTCGCGACGATCGTGCCGACGCGTGGGAACCGGGCTCCGGCCGGCGGCCTCCGTGCGCAACCGGACGCGGCGGCCCGCGATGTAGGCGACGGCAGCGCCCTTGCGGATGGCGAAGTTCAGGGCCTGGGCCGCCGTGTCCACCACCGGCTCACCCTTGTCGTTCAGGGAGGTGTTGCACACCATCGGCACCCCCGTGGCTTGCCGGAACGCTTCGATCGCCCGGTGGAGCAGGGGGTTGGTCTCGGCGGACAGGGTCTGACGCCGGGCCGAATCGTCGAGATGGAGGACGGCCGGGACCAGGCGGCGCTTGGACTCGGTCACGTACGCCGTCTCGAGCATGTAGGGCGAGGGCCAGGGGTCCTCGAACCACTCGCCGCTGTACTCCTCCAGGACGATCGGGGCCACGGGGCGCCACCACTGTCGGCTCTTCCAGTCGTTCAGCAGCTCCTTCGACCGGGGTGAGCGGGGATCGGCGAGGATGCTCCGGTGGCCCAGTGCGCGCGGACCGATCTCGGCCGCTCCGTCCGCCCACACCAGCGGTCCGGTGGAGAGATCCTCGACGAACCGGGCCTCGGTGAATTCCTCGACGTCCTCGATGAAGTCGTCGAAGTGCTGCAGCGCGCTCTCGACGTCGGTGAGCTCGGAGCCGTGGTAGGCGGACGTGAGCCGGAAACCACCGCCCGGGAGCAGTCCCTCGCCGAGCAGGCCGAGGAGGCCGATCCCGAGGGACTGGCCGGAGTCGTTCGCGCTCGGCGGAGTGAGCAGGCCCTTGAATCCGTAGCGGCGCAGGAGGAAGGAGTTGGTCGGACAGTTGAGGGCGAAGCCCCCGCTCAGGGAGAGGTACGCCTGGCGCGGGTCCACCCCTGCCGACTCGAGCAGCCGGTCGACGTTGCGCACCATGACGAGCTCGCAGGCCGTCTGGACGATCTTCATGACCGCGGACTGCAGGTGCTCCTGGTGGGTGAAGCGGCTGTCCGGCTCCATGGACGGCAACTGGGACTCGGCCGCACGAATCACGGCCTGGACGAAGGGAAGTGTGTCGACCAGCGGTACTCGTCGGCCTCCGAACAGCTCCAGCTCCCGCACCGCGGCCTCGGTGTCGAAGGCGATTTCGGTGGGGCAGGCCGACGCCAGGGCCATCAGGGTGCCCGGCTCCCTGCCGAACTCCGATGACGCGGCGTCATAAATCGGGGCCGGGGATTCGACCGGAGCGAAGTCGACGTCGCCCTTGGCCGACACGCAGCCGGTGTACCAGTACTTCTTGCCCGTCCGGTCGAGGCCGAAGTCGGGCCGGCCGTCCAGGGCCAGTCCGATGATGGTCTCGCTGCGGAACACCTCGGAGTCGAGGAGCAGTCCGCTGTAGAGGTGGGCGAGGCTGTGGACCGGGAAGTCCTCGGTGCCCGCCGGCAGCTTGATGTCGGCGTGGTGCGGCAGGCCGGGCGTGCCCCAGGACAGGCTCACGTCCTCCGGGGAGAGCCCCTCGGCCGCGAGCAGTTCGGACAGCACCTTGTTGTAGCGGTCGACGGTGAAGAGCGGCCAGAAGTGGTGCTTCTGTCCGCTGACGCGCTCGAGCTCCCAGACTCTGACGAGTTCGACCCGCGAGTCGTGACTGCGCCAGAGCGCGATGTTCTGGTCATGGCGCGGTGCGATGACGGACAAGCCGCCGGGCGGGGAGATGTAGCTCGACAGGAAGTACTTCGCGGCTGGGTACGCGGTCACGATGTCTCTTTCGACGGTCGGACAGTGGCTGCTGGCTCTTCGGGCCGGACGGTCCTGGAAACGGCCCGCGTAGGCGGTCGCGAGGCTGCCAGGGCCGGCTCGGCCGGGCGTCGGTGTCCACCGGCGACGTCAGGTGCGACAGGCCGTCCCGGTCGGGTGCGATCGGGCCTCGAGCCGGAGCTCCGGCGGCGGCCTGCACGGGGACTTCGACCTTCGGCGAGGCCTCGAGCCGGAGCTCCGGCGGCGGCCTGCACGGGGACTTCGACCTTCGGCGAGGCCTCGGGACGGGGACGGCGGGGACAGGCTCCGACCCCGCGTCCTCATGTGTGTGCGCCGGCCCCGGGGCGAGCGACGGGATCGCTCGGGTCCGTCCGTGGCGGGACTACTTCGAAGCGGGGACCCGCTCCTCGACGAGCTGGACCAGTTCACCGACGTTGGCCACGGTGAACATGTCGACGACGTCCAGATCGACGTCGAACGTGCTCTGGATCGAGACCATCAGGCGGAGCAGCGACACGGAGGTGGCTCCGAGGTCGTCGAAAGTGCTGTCCAGCGCGACTTCAAGGGGGGCGAATACTTCGGAAATCACCGACATCAAGTCGTCGGACTGTGCGTTCGACATTTTGTGTTCCCAGATCTCTTGCATTCGAGGCCTATCCAGGTATTTGACCCTATGGTGTTGCTGAGACATCGTCAAGTCTCTTTTTTTGCTTGGGAGATGGTTGATGTCCAGATTGTGCAGCGTTGGGTCAGGTGGGCGAGATTGGTGTGAAACGGGCGTAGTGAAGCAACAGCTTGTCGAGTCGGCGCGCTTTCCCTGGTCGAAGGCTCGACAGGACGTGGGTGCCCTGGGGTAGGGTGGCCGACGTTTGATCGCACAGGCACACACCGCTGGGGGATCTGGTGTCAGAAATGACTTTTCGGCCTCTCACGCCTATCACTGGCGCGGAGGTGGAAGGCGTCGATCTCGCGGCGGAGCTGTCGCCGGCCGTAGTGGCCCGCCTTCGCGAGGCCCTGGTGCGTCACAAAGTTCTCGTTTTCCGGAATCAGCCGATGAGTGACGCGCAACAGGTTGAACTCACCAATGCTCTGGGTGGTGCCACTGCGGCACATCCCATCGTGAACGGTCTGAGAGAAGCCCCCGCCGTGTTGCGGACCGCACTGTCGGAGGAGCGACGGGCGCTGGTCGAGGCCGAGGCCGGCCTCAGTCATCCGCTGAAGGGAACGACACCGCGGCGCCTGCGGACCGAGTGGCATGTCGACAGCACCTTCGTGGTCAATCCGAACGCCATCACCATTCTGCGCGGTGTCGAGATTCCACCGGTCGGCGGCGACACTCTCTTCGCCGATCTGGAAGCGCTCTACGAAGGGTTGTCGTCTTCCCTCCGCGGGTACGTCGACACCTTGCAGGCGATCCACTCCCGACACGTCCCGACGGCGGCGCCCCGCTTCGACGGCAAGCCGGCCGGCCCCTTCGCGGCCGTGCACCCGCTGGTGCGGGTGCACCCCGAGACCGGTGCGCGCAGCCTGCTCGTCAGCGCCGTCTTCCTCCAGGCCATCCGCGGTCTCAAGCCCCGCGAGAGCGCGGCCCTGCTGGACTTCCTTCTCGACGAGCTCGCCGGGCGGGACGAGATCCACGCCCGGGTCCGCTGGGAGCGGGACACCCTCGTCATGTGGGACAACCGCGCCGTGGCCCATGCCGGTCCGGTGGACGGCCTGATGTTCCAGGAGGAGCGGATCGTGCACCGCACCACCGTCGTCGGCGACGTGCCCCGCGGGCCCGACGGCTTCGTGTCGCGCGCCCTCATGGGAGGCCGGTGCGAAGCGCTGGCCTGAGAGGCCGCGCCGTGACGCCACGGCGATCAGGTGGTCCATGCAGGTCAACTCGGTCATATGTAGATGTACTGGCATCGTGGCTCCGGCACAGATTCGGGCCAGTCGGTCCATTCTCCGGTAACTTCTGTGGGGGAAAAGCAAAATGCCGGTCGTCGACCACTGTGCAATAGCCGAAGCGCCACCCAGGTACCGCCTGTTATGCGTCGACTGCGGCTGGGAATCCGATCCGGAGTTCCGGCTCCGATGTCCCCGGTGTTCGGGTGCGCTCGATCCCATGATGAACCTGGAGAACGTCACCGAGCGCGACGGCGACCGGCCTGAGCTGACCTACCTGGACTTCCTTCCGGTCGAATCCGAGCACTTACTCGACGCCGGCATCAGTGTGCGGACCCCCTGCCGTCCGGCCTCACGTCTCGGAGCGGTCATCGGTCTGCCCCGCCTCTGGGTGAAGGACGAGTCCCAGCAGCCGACCGGGACCACCAAGGACCGGCTGGCCTCCGTGGTCCTGGCCGTGTTCCGGCAGTTCGGGATCAAGGAGTTCGTCGCCTCCAGCACCGGGAACAGCTCCACCGCCCTGGCCCGCGCCGTGCGGAGGGACCACTCGATGCGGGCACACTTCTTCTGCGGCCGTGACTTCACCGGCGACCACGACATCGAGACCGGCGACCGGGTGTCCCTCACCGTGGTGGACGGCAACTACGCACAAGCCACCCGGGCGGCCCAGGAGTTCGCAGCTCGCAAGGGGCTGGTCTGGGAGGGCGGGTTCTTCAACTGGGCCCGTCGCGAGGGCCTGAAGCTCACCTACCTGGAAGCTTTCGACGCCATGGACGACAAGCCCGACGTCGTCGTCCAGGCCATCAGCAGCGGCATGGGGATGATGGCCGCACGCAAGGGCGTGGCAGAGTACCTCGCCTGCGGCCGGCTCACCTCCTCGCCCCGCTTCGTGATGGTCCAGCAGGACACCTGCGCGCCGATGGCCGTGGCCTGGCGGGAGGGACGGGCCGAGCTCACCGAGGACGACGTCATCGAGCACCCGACAGGTCTGGCCCGGGCCATCCTGCTCGGCGACGGCCGGGCCACCTATCCCTACATGCGGGACATCGCCACCGAGAGCGGTGGCTCCATCGTCTCGGTGAGCCAGGACGAACTGGTCCAAGCCCGTACGATGCTCCGCGAGCTGGAGGGGCTGGACGTCTGCCACTCCTCGGCCGCGACCATCGCCGCGCTGCGCAACGAGGCCGCGGCCCGGCGGATCACCCCGGACCAGGTCGTCCTGGTCAACCTGACCGGCCGTGAGCGGTACACCGCCGCCGACGCCGGACCGGCCCTCGCCGCCGCCACGGCCGGCTGAGCCTCCCCTCTCCGAGCCGGATGCCACCGCTCCCACCGGAGTGATGTGCCCGCCCTCACGTTCGCAAGGAATTCGTTGATACTCAGTCACCTCACCCCGCAGCAGGCCGAGCGCCACGCCGAGTTCCGTGCCTTCGCCGACCGTGTCCTGGTCCCGCGGGCGGACCGCTGCGACCGCGAGCAAGCGGTCTCCCGGGAGACCGTCGCCGACCTGGCCGCGCAGGGCTACCTCGGCGCGCCCGTCCCGAAGGAGTTCGGCGGCCTCGGCATGGACTGGGTCGAATACGGACTGCTCACCGAGGAACTGGGCCGAGGCTGCCAGTCGGTCCGCAACCTCGTGGCCGTGGAGGACATGGTCGCCCACTCGATCCACAAGTGGGGAACGCAGGAGCAGAAGCAGCGGTGGCTTCCCCGGATCACCTCGGGCCGAACGCTGGCGGCCTTCGCCCTGACCGAGCCGGACGTCGGCAGTGACGCCGCCGCCGTCGGGACCACGGCGACGGCCGACGGCGCCGATGTCGTCCTGCGCGGCACCAAGAAGTGGATCAGCTTCGCGCAGATCGCGGACCTCTTCCTGGTCTTCGCCGCGTTCGACGGGCAGCACACCGCCTTCCTGGTGGAGCGGGACACTCCCGGCCTGTCGGTGGAACCGATCGATGGCCTGCTCGGCCTGCGCGGCTCGATGCTCGGCCGGATCACCTTCGACGACTGCCGGATCCCGGCCGCCAACCTGGTCGGGCGTCCCGGCCTCGGCCTCACCTTCGTCGCCTCCAGCGCCCTCGACCTCGGCCGCTACAGCACCGCCTGGGGCTCGGTCGGTCTGGCTCAGGCCTGCCTGGAGGCCTCGACGGAGTACGCCGGCCGCCGCACCCAGTACGGCACCGAGATCCGCAACCACCAGCTGGTCCAGCAGCTGCTGGCCGACATGCTCACCGACACCGTCACGGCCCGGCTGCTCTGCTACCACGCCGGGGTGAGCAAGGAGCGCGGGGAGACGGAGTCCGTCAACCACACCCTGCTGGCGAAGTACCGGACCTCGACGATCGCCGTCAAGGCGGCCGCCGACGCGGTGCAGATCCACGGTGCCCAGGGCATCGGGGCGGAGGCTTCCGTTCAGCGTCACTACCGGGACGCCAAGGTGATGGAGATCATCGAGGGCACGACGCAGATCCAGCAGACCATGCTCGGTCAGTTCGCCGTCCGGGCGGCCCGGCTGTGAGCGAGCTCCGGACGGGGGCGGTGACATACGGTCAGCTGTCGGTCCTGCGTTCGCTGGAGACGCACGGCCCCGACCATCGGGCGGTCGCCAATCTGGTCAGTGCCTGGGAGGTGCCGTTCGGTCTCGGCGCGGCCCAAGTCATGGATGCTTGGCTCCAGTTGGTGGAGAAACACGATTCGCTGCGGACCACCTACGACCTGAGCGGCCCGACGCCGGCCCAGACGGTCCACCCGTACCGCCCGTCCCGGGTGGCTGCGCTGGAGCTGGCCGAGGACAGCTTCGCGGCGGCCCTGCGGCTGGGTGCCGAGGCGGCCGTCGAGCCGATCGACATCGAGACCGAGTTGCCGTGGCGCGCGTTCGTCACCACTCACCGGGGGGATGCGCTCCACCTGGTCACCGTGATCCACCACGTGGCGGCCGACAACGGTGCGCTGCGGGTGCTGGAGGAGCAATTCGGTGTCCTCCTGGAGGGCGGGGCGCTCGGGCCGGTGGTGCAGCCGCTGGAAATGGCGCGGGAGCAGCAGGAGGAACCGGGCACCCGCAGCGTCCGGCACTGGACCGAGGCCTGGAGCCGGCTCGTCCCGACGGACCGGGATCCGGAGGACGCCACCGAGCGACGCCGGGCGTCGCTCTACAGCCTGGAGGGACTGACCGCCGCGCGGGAGCTCTCCGACCGGCTGAAGATCTCGGTCCAGTCGGTGGTGCTCGGCGTCGGCGCGCTCGCGCTGTCCCGGCTCAAGCGCACCGAGCGGATGACCTTCGCGCTGATGGCCGCCAACCGGCTCACCACCCGGTGGGTGCCGCTGGTCGGCTCGCTCAACCAGTTCGCCCCGGTGACCGTCACGGTCGACGAGGAGGCCCACCCGCTGGAGTATCTGCGGGCCTGCTACGTCCAGTCCATGGCGGCGTACATGAACGGCTGCTACGACGTCGACGCACTGAAGGAGAGTCTCCGGGAGGCCGGCCTGCCGGAGACGGACCCCACCGCCTTCGCCAAGCACTACAACTTCCTCGGCGATGTGGGCGCCGAGCCGGCCGCCGGGTCCTCCCTGCGCACCGGGATCGAGTGGCGTCCGTCCACCCAGCGGTCAGGGCCGAACTTCCACCTGGCAGTGGCCACGGGGAAGGGAGTCCTCATCGGAGTGGGCGCGAGCCGCGATTATCTCGAAGGAAATCTCCCAGCCGTTCTCGCGGCGTCGATCGAGGCTGGTCTGATCAATATGTCCAAGGGGTTCGAGAACTCCCTGGCGGAAGTTTCACTGGATAATACTTGGCGAATTTTCTGAAGGCAGAGGAATGCGGGGAGAAACGCTTCTTCTCCCCGCACTTCGGCATCCCTGGGCCTGGTCGAGCCAGTTCTAGAAGCCTGCGCAGATTCCCCGAAGCTGCTTCTTCATCATGACCACCTCCCGTCCGTGGTGACTATAGCCACAGGCGGTCGGGAGGTGGAAGGAATATCTGGATACGGCCCAGGAAAGATGGTTAGGATTTCACTCATGACGGATTCGTACGCCGATCCGGGAACCCCGGATCACCGAAGTGCCGCGCGTTACCTGTGGTGGCTGACCATGAGTCAGCGCCGGCGGGTGACGGGCGGTGCGGTGATCGGCACCCTCTGGATGGTCGGCCTCCTGCTGCCGCCGTACCTCATGCAGCGTGCGATCGACGACGGGCTCCAGCAGGGGAAGACCGGCGTCCTGGTCGGCTGGGTGGCCGCACTGGTCGGCGCCGCGCTGCTCAACGCATGGCTCGGCATCATGCGCCACCGCATCATGACGCGGGTCCGGATGGACGCCACCTTCCGGACCATCAAGGTCGTGGTCGCGCACTCCACCCGGCTGGGTGCCGAACTGCCCCGCAAGGTGACGGCCGGCGAGGTGGCCAGCATCGGCGTGGGCGACGTCGCGCAGATGAGCCAGACGCTGACGATCACCGGCCCGGGCGTCGGCGCCGTCGTGGCGTACATCGTGGCGGCCGCGCTGCTGCTGTCGGTCTCCGTCACGCTCGCCCTCGTGGTCCTGCTGGGGGTGCCGTTGCTCGCGGTCGTGGTCGGACCGCTGCTGGAACGCCTCCAGGGCGCGGAGTCCAAGTACCGCGCGCAGCAGGGGGCGCTGACCGCCCGGCTCGGGGACATCGTAGGCGGCATGCGCGTACTCAACGGCATCGGCGGCAAGGAGATGCTGGCCGGCCGCTACCTGCGCGGATCGCAGGACCTGCAGGCCGAGGGCTACCGGGTCGGCGCCGTCACCAGCTGGATCCAAGCGCTCTCGGTCGGCCTGCCCGCCCTCTTCCTCGCGCTGGTGACCTGGCTGGCCGCCCGGATGGCAGCCGAGGGCACCATCACGATCGGCACGCTGGTCGCCGTCTACGGCTACGTCGCCGTCCTGGTGGTACCGGTCTCCAACTTCATCGAGGGCGGATACGACCTCACCAGGGGTCTGGTCGCCGCTCGACGGGTCGTCCGGATGCTCGACCTGAAGCCCGCCTTCGAAGACGCCGCAACACTGCGGCCGGCCCATGACGAGCCATCGGCACTGCACGACGCCGACACCGGTGTGGAACTGGCCCCGGGCCGGCTGACCGCGATCGTGAGCGCCCGCCCAGCCGATTCCGCGGCCGTGGTCGACCGGCTCGGCCGGTACAGCGCATCCGCCGCGACCTGGGGCGGCGTGCCGCTCGCCGAGATCGCCCTGGCCGAGATCCGCAGGCGGATCGTGGTGGCGGACAACGACGCCGACTTCTTCTCCGGCACGCTGCGCACCGTGGTCGACGGCCGGTCCGAGCACACCGGCCCGTCCATCGCCCAGGCCGTCCGAGATGCCGCGGCGGAGGACATCGTGCAGGCACTGCCCGATGGCCTGGACACCATGATCCAGGCCCAGGGCAGCAACCTCTCCGGCGGTCAGCGCCAGCGGCTGCGGCTGGTCCGTGTCCTGCTGGCGGACCCGGAGGTGCTCCTGCTGGTCGAGCCCACCTCCGCCGTGGACGCCCACACCGAGGCCGCCATGGCCGCCGGGCTGCGCCGGGCGCGCACCGGGCGCACCACCGCCCTCACCTCGACCTCCCCCGTCCTCCTGGAGCAGGCCGACACCGTCTGCTACCTCGTCGACGGCCGTCTGGCGGCGGCCGGCCCGCACCAGGAACTGCTCGCGACAGAGCCCGGCTACCGCGCGCTGGTGGCTCGCGGCGAAACCGCCACCGAGTCCACGCCCGCCGAGGAGGCCGTCCGATGACTGCTCAGACCGAGACCGACCCCGGACGGCTCCCGATCGCCGGTCCCGCCGAGGTCCGCCGGGCCGCCGTGCGCCTGATGAGGCAGGACGGCCGTGCCGTCGCCGCGATGCTGACCCTCAACGGACTGGCCGCGGCCGCCGGTCTGGGCGGCCCCTGGCTGCTGGGCCGGATCATCGACGACGTCCGGGGCGGCGCCGGCACCGGACACGTCGACCGACTCGCCCTCGGCATCCTCTGCTTCGCGCTCGCGCAGCTGCTCCTCGGCCGCTTCGCCCGCTACGCCGCCCACCGCTTCGGCGAGCGGACCCTGGCGCGGATCCGAGAGCGGTTCGTCGACCGCTCCCTCGCCCTGCCCGCCTCGGTGGCCGAACGCGCCGGCGTCGGTGACCTGCTGACGCGCGGCACCGCCGACGTCGCCACCGTCGGCTCCACCCTGCGCGACGCCGGGCCGGAGGTCTCCGTGGCGCTCGTCCAGGTCCTCCTGATCCTGGTCGCCATGCTCGCGGTCAACCCGCTGCTCGGCATCTGCGGGCTGCTCTGCCTCTCCGGGATCTGGTTCGCCACCCGCTGGTACCTGCGCCGCGCACACACGGGTTACCTCGCCGAAGGCGCCGCCAACTCCGCGCTGATCGAGATCCTCACCTCCACCGCGACGGGGGCCCGCACCGTCGAGGCCCTGGGCCTCCAGGACCGCCGCATCGCCGCCACGGCCGAGGCGGTCGAGCACTGCCGGGCCACCCGTACCTACACCCTCAGCCTGCGCACCGTGCTCTTTCCCGTGGTCGAGTTCTCGTACATCGCCCCGGTCGCCGGCATCCTGCTGCTCGGCGCCGCCCTGCGCGACACCGGCGCGGTCACCACCGGCGCGGTGGTCGCCTGCGCCCTCTACTTCTGGAAGCTCTCCGAGCCGCTGGACAAGATCCTGCTCTGGCTCGACCAACTCCAGCGCAGCAACGCCTCCTTCGCCCGGGTCGAGGGCATCGGCCAGATGGACGCCCCGGCCGTGACCGGCGGCGTCCGGCCCGAGGACGACCGGATCGACGTGGTCGACGTCCGGTACGCCTACCAGGGTGAGCGGGACGTCCTGCACGGCGTCGACCTCACCGTCCGTCCGGGCGAGCGGCTGGCGATCGTCGGCCCGTCCGGAGCCGGCAAGTCCACTCTGGGCCGGCTGCTGGCCGGGGCGGAGACGCCCCGCACCGGACGGGTGACAGTGGGGAAGGTGCCCGTCGCCGAGCTCGACCCGGCTCAGCTGCGCCGACATGTCGTCCTGGTCTCCCAGGAGCATCACGTCTTCCTCGGCACCGTCCGGGACAACCTCCTGATCGCCGCGCCCGCCGCGACCGACCAGGACCTGCACGCGGTGCTGGCCGCCGTCGACATCGACTGGGTGGACGAGCTGCCGGACGGGCTGGACACCGAACTCGGTGCCGGCGGGCTCCGTCCGAACGCCCAGCAGGCCCAGCAACTCGCCCTGGCCCGGGTGGTCCTGGCCGATCCGCACACGCTGATCCTGGACGAGGCCACCTCCCTGCTCGACCCGACCACGGCCCGGCACACCGAGCGCTCGCTGGCGGCCGTGCTCAAGGAACGCACCGTGATCGCCATCGCCCACCGCCTGCACACCGCCCACGACGCGGACCGGATCGCGGTCATGGACGGCGGCCGGGTGACCGAATTGGGCAGTCACGACGAGCTGTTGGCGGCCGGCGGCGGGTACGCCGCGCTGTGGAAGTCCTGGCACGGCGCCTGAGCGCGGCCCAGCCCTCCCGACCCCTCCCCACCCGTAGGAGCGGAACCCCATGCACTCGGCACCACCACAGACCGCCCAGAGCTGGGTCCGACCGATTCCCGGCCGGACCGGGCCCGGCGCCCTCCGGCTCTTCTGCTTCCCGTACGCCGGGGCAGGCGCCTCGGTCTTCCGGGGGTGGGGCGCCGGACTCCCGGAAGGAGTGGAGGCATACGCCGTGCAGCTGCCGGGTCGGGAGGACCGGTTCTTCGACCGGCCGATCGCGGACCTGGAAGAGCTGCTGGACGTCCTTCTCCCCGCCCTGCTCCCGTACCTGGACCGGCCGTTCGCCTTCTTCGGGCACAGCATGGGCGCCATCGTCAGCTGGGAGCTCGCCCGCAGGCTGCAGCGAGAGCAGGGGCTGGAACCGGTCCGGATCACGGTGTCCGGCTGCCGGGCGCTACCGGCCCACGAATCCAGGAAGCCGAGTGAACTCGACCTCTCCGACGAGGAGCTGATCAACGAGCTCCGCCGTCTCAACGGCACGCCGGAGGTGTTGCTGCAGAACCCGGACTTCGCCGCCTTCATCCTGCCGACCTTCCGGGCCGACCTCTCGCTGTTCGCCGGCTACGTCTACCGGCCGGGCGAGCCGCTCACCTGCCCCGTCTCGGCCTTCGGCGGCGACGCGGACCCCAGGGTCGCCGAGGAGCACCTCCAGGGCTGGGCCGAGCTGACCACCGGCCGGACCGAGGTGGAGGTCTTCCCCGGCGGCCACCTCTTCCTCAACGACGAGCGGGAGGCCGTGCTCCGGAGCGTGTCCCGGGCGCTCCCGGCCGTCGGCCACTGACCAGTACTTCTTTTCGAACCCAGGGGGCTCGCGTGGAGACAGTGTGGAATGTCGTCCAGGCTCAGGCGGAGCGGACGCCCGAGGCCGTGGCCGCGCGGACGGCACGCACCTACACCTACCGTGACGTCGCCGCGCTGGCCGCAGACCTCGGCGAGCGGACAGCGGCGAAGGTCCGGCCGGGCTCCGTCGTGGCGCTCGACGCGTCCAGCCGGTTCAGCGGGGCCGTCGGCATCCTCGCCGCGAACGCCGCGGGCTGCGCCGTGCTGCCGCTCGACCGGCAGAGCCCGCCGGCCAGGCGGGCCCGGGTCCTCGACGACGCCCGCCCCGCCCTGCTGCTGCGCGAGCTGGCCGAGGGCGAGTTCGCCCTGGAGGAGAACGGACTGTCGTCGCCGCCGAGGGAACCGGACCTGGGCGAGATCGCCTACATCCTGTACACCTCCGGCTCGACCGGGCAGCCCAAGGGCGTGATGGTGGGCCACGAGGCCCTGATCGACCGCCTCGCCGGCCTGGCCGAGCGGCCGGGGCTGGCGGCCGGCGAGAGCGTGCTGGCGATGGCCGCGCTGTCCTTCGACATCTCGCTGGTGGAGCTGCTCCTTCCGCTGACCGTGGGGGCCTCCTTCACGGTGGTCCCGGAGGAGACCAGGGCGGATCCGCTCGCCTTCGCGGAGCTGGTGGCGGGGGCCGCGCCGGACGTCGTCCAGGCCACCCCCAGCTTCTGGCGGATGCTCACGGCCTCCGCCTGGAAGGGTGCGCCCGGCAGCCGGCTGTGGACCGGCGGAGAGACGCTCACCCCGAGCCTCGCCCGGGAGCTGCTGCCGCGGTGCGGTGAACTCTGGAACGTGTACGGCCCGACCGAGGGAGTCCTCTGGTCCACGGCGGCGCGGGTGGACTGCGCCGAGCGGATCTCGCTCGGCGAGCCGGTGGCCGGGGTGGGCCTCCTCACCGACGAGAGCGGTGAACTCCTGCTCTACGGGGAGGGGCTGGCGCACGGCTACCTCAACCGGGAGGAGCTGACGGCCGAGCGTTTCCTGCACAGCGACACCCCCGACGGCCGCCGCCGCGTCTACCGCACCGGGGACCGGGTCGCACGGGGGCCGGACGGCGCACTGGTGTTCCTCGGCCGCCTGGACAGCCAGGTCAAGCTGCGCGGACACCGGATCGAGCTGGGCGAGGTGGAGGCCGTCCTGGAGGAGCACCCGGAGGTCTCGCAGGCCGTCGTGCTGGTCCAGGACGCCGACCGGCCCGACACCGCGGCGCTGGTGGCCTTCGTGGTACAGCGCGCCGAGGCGGACCTCCAGGGCTGGTTGAAGGACCGGCTGCCGCCGAGCCACCACCCCGCCAGGATCACTGCCCTGTCCGCGCTGCCCCGCACCACCACGGGAAAGGTGGACCGGATCGGGCTGGCGGCCGGCCCGGCCGCCGGCGACCGGGCGGTGCAGGCCGCCGAAACGCCCGCCGCGGCGCCCCCGGGGGACGTCCGGGCACTCGTGGCCGAGGCGTGGCGGCAGACGCTCGCCGCGGACTCCGTCGACGAGGACACCAACTTCTTCGACGCCGGCGGGAATTCGGTCCTCCTGACGGTGCTCCAGAAGCGGCTCACCGACGGCCTCGACATCCGGGTGCCGATCAAGGAGATCTTCCGGAACCCGACCGTCGCCTCGCTGACCGACCACATCCTCCGTACGGAGACGCCCGAGTGAACCTCTACTGCATTCCTTACGCCGGGTGCTCGGCACGCGTCTACGACCCGTGGCAGCGGCACCTGCCGGACCGCGTCACCGTCGTGCCGCTGGAGCTCCCCGGCCGGGGCTCACGCTGCGTGGAAGAGCCGATCGACGAGCTGGCAGCCCTGCTCGCGGACCTGTACCAGCAGCTCGACCCGACCTCGCCGTACGTGCTGTTCGGCCACAGCTACGGAGCTGTGATCGCCTTCGAGCTGACCAAGTTGCTCCGCTCCAAGGGCGCTCCGCAGCCGTCGGCGCTGCTGGTCTCGGCCAGCCGCGCACCCCGGCTGCCGGCCGCCGACGCGGACAGCCACCGACTCTCCGACGCCGAACTCATCGAGCGACTGGCCGCGTTGGGCGGAACTCCGAAGGAGCTGCTGGAGAACGAGGAGCTGATGGACATCTACCTCCCCGTCATCCGCGCCGACTACCGGATCATCGGCGACTACGGCACCGGCACCCCGGGCACGGTCGGCTGCCCGGTGGTGGCGTTCTACGGGGACACCGACGACGAGGCGGACCGGTCCTCGGTCGAGGCGTGGGCGGACTACACGGACGGTCCCTTCCGAGTCGAGGAAATCCGCGGCGACCACTTCTTCCTGCACTCCGCCGAGCGTGAGCTCGTGGCCGCCGTCGAGGCGGTCTGTACGAAGGGGGAGCCGTGCTGAGTCCGGCCGCCGCACCGGTGACCCCCGGCCAGTTGTCGGTCGCCCCGCCGCGCCGGGTCGACCAGAACCCGGAGAGTACCAAGTGACCGTGACACAGGCCCCACGCTGCCCCTACCGCGACGACGACCGTCCGGCGGCCGACCCCTGCGCGGACTACCTCCCGCTGCGGGAGGAGGAGCCGGTCTGCTGGGACGAGGACCTGGAGGTGTGGATCGTCTCCGGGTTCCGCGAGACGACGGCCCTGCTGCGGCACCCCGCTCTGTCGGCTGCCTGGCCGCAGCGGGGCACCACCACCCTGCACCGGGAGGGAGAGGGCGGGGGACGGGCCGCAGAGGTCGTGCGCAGGTGGTTCATGTTCAACGACGACCCCGAGCACGCGGCGGCCCGCCGGGTCGTCGCGCCGCTCTTCGCGGCCGACCGGCTCGCCGCGATGCGTCCCGTCGTCGAAGAGCTCGTCGACGAGCTCCTGGCGGGGCGGACGGACGGGCTGGAGGTGATGGCGGAACTCGCCGTCCCGCTCTCCAGCCGGGTCATCTGCCGGATCCTGGGCCTGCCCGGGGAGGTCGCGCCCCGGCTGCACGACTGGGCGCCCGACATCGCGGCGCTGCTGCTGGCGGACTACCTGCCGGAGGTCAGGACCAGGGGTCATCGCGCCCTGCGGGAAATCGCGGACGTGGTGGACGAGGCCCTGCGCTCGGAGGTCCGCGAGGGCACCGGGCTCTGGCTGCTGCGCGACGCCCGCCAGAGGGGCGTCATCGAGGCCGCCGACGTCTGGGCCACGGCGAGCCTGCTGATCTACGCCGGGTACGAGACCACCTCGACCTTCATCGGCAAGGCCGTTCGGGCCGCGCTGCACGCCGATGCCTGGGCCGACCTGCGGAGCGGTGAACCGGGCCCGGCGGTCGACGAGCTGCTCCGTTTCGACACCTCGGTCCAGCAGGTGGCCCGGGTGGCCACCGCGCCCGTGGAGGCGGCCGGCCACCTGATCGCGGAGGGGGATCTCGTCCTGCTGATGCTCGGCGTGGCCAACCGCGACCCGGCCGTCTTCGCCGACCCGGACCTCCTGGACTACGACCGCGAGATCAGGCGGCACCTCACCTTCGGCTTCGGCGCGCACTACTGCCTGGGGGCGGGGCTGGCGCGGATGGAGTCCGAGATCGTACTGGAGCGCCTCGCCGGCAAGTGGGCGGATCTCGCCCTCGACGGGCCGCCGGTGACGAGGCAGCACTTCGGCGTCACCCTCCTGGAACGCCTGGCCGTGCGCGGCACGGCCTCCTGACGGCCGACCGCACATCCCTGAAAGGAGAGTTGGGATGACACGAGTGACGAGCGGCTCCCCGGAGTCGGCGGACAGCCTCATCGGTGGGGAGCGGGTGTCGCAGCACCACCTCTGCCAGTTCCTCACCCACCAGGATCACCGGGGCGACAGGGACGTGGTGGAACGCGCCGCCCGGGCGGACCGGGAACTGCTTGCCGGGGACAGGAGTGGTCTGTGATGCAGGGCATCGTGAACGAACCGACGGCGGTCCGGATGCTCGGCGCGATCGTCGACGCGCATCCGGACGCGGTTGCGGTCGAGTGCGGCGAGCAGAAGCTCACCTACCGCCAGTTCTGGGACGCGGCCGCCGCGGTGGCCGGACGCATACGGCAGGCCGAGGGCCACCGGAGCGGTTGCCTCGTCGGCCTGCTCTTCGAGCGCGGCATCGAGGGCATCGTGGCGCAGCTCGGAAGCTGGCTCGCGGGTGCCGCGTACCTGCCGCTCGACCCGGCACTGCCGGACGGCCGGGTCGAGGCGATCCTGCACGACGCCAGGCCGGTGGCCGTGCTCGCGCAGGAGGGGCTCGCCGGACGGGTGCCCGCGGGTGTTCCGGTACTCGACAGCACCGGGACGGCCCCGGCGCCGGTGCCGCCGGCCCCGCTGGCCTACGTCATCTACACCTCCGGTTCGACCGGTACGCCCAAGGGCGTCGAGGTCGGCCACGCGGGCCTGGCGAACCTGGTGTCCTGGCACCGGGAGACCTACGGCACCCGGCCCGGGGTGCGGGTCGCGGCCTTCGCCGGGCTGGGGTTCGACGCCACGGTCTGGGAGGTCTGGGCGGCCCTCGCGAGCGGGGCGACGCTGGTGCTGCCGACCGAGCGGCTGATCGTCGACAGCGCGGTGATCGCCGGGTTCATCGAGCGGAGCGCCATCACGCACTGCTTCCTGAGCACCCCGCTCGCCGAGCAACTGTTCGCCCTCCCGGCCCCGCCCGTCGGCCTGGCCGTCCTGCTGACCGGCGGGGACCGTCTTCGGGTGAGCCCGCCGGCCGGCTTCCCCGCCGCGGTCTTCAACCACTACGGGCCGACCGAGGCCACCGTGGTGACCACCGCCAGCGCGGACCTGCGCCGCCGCCCCACCGAGGGCGCGCCGGTGATCGGACGCCCCATCGCCGGCGCGAAGGTCCGGCTGGTGGATGCCGACGGGGCCGAGGTCGCCGAGCCCGGTGTGCCCGGGGAACTGCTGATCGGAGGCGATGTCCTGGCCTTCGGCTACCGGGGCGACCCGGAGCTCACCGGCCGCAGGTTCGTCGCCGACCAGGACGGGAACCGCTGGTACTCCTCCGGCGACCTCTGCCGCTGGACGGCCGACGGCGAGCTGGAGTTCGTCGAGCGGCGGGACGCCCAGGTCAGCATCCGCGGTCACCGGGTGGAGCCGGCCGAGGTCGAGCAGGAGATCCTGGCCGTTCCCGGAGTGGACCAGGCGGCCGTCGTCCACGTGCCGGACCAGGACGGCGGATCGCTGCGCGCCTTCTTCTGCGGCGAGGCCGAGCCGGGCGACATCCGCGCCGCACTGACCGGTCGGCTGCCCGCGTACATGCTCCCCAGCGGGCTGCACCGGCTCGTCGCGATGCCGCTGACACCCAACGGCAAGATCGACCGGAAGGCCCTGCCGGACACTCCGGTCGCAGCCGCGGCCGAGCCCTCCCCCCTCGGCGCCACCGAGGCGCGGATCGCCGAGATCTGGTCCGAGCTGACCGGGAACCTCCCCGGCTCCGGGGACAGCTTCTTCGAGATCGGTGGGCACTCGCTGATCGCCGCCCGGGCGGTGTCCCGGACGCGTGAGCAGTTCGGCATCAAGATCGGGCTGCAGGCCATCTTCAACCATCCGGTCCTCGCGGACTTCTCCGCCGAGGTCGACGAAGCCGTCAGGAGTGCGGAGTGATGCAGGACCAACGGCCCCTCGTGATACTGGAGTTCGGGAACGAGGTGCCCCGGAGGACCTTCGGCGCCATCCTGCCCGACGGTTGGCAGGAGCGGACCCTCAGGATCGACCCGTTGCACTACCCCGGCCTCGCCGACGGAGTCGTCGGGACGGCCGAGCAGGCCGCCCACTGGGCCGAGCGGATCACCGCCGCCGGGCCGCTCCCGGTCGCGGTGCTGGCCTACTGCTCGGCCGTCGGCCTGGCCTCGGCGCTGGTGGAGGCGCTGCCCGGGCCGGACGTCCCGCTCATCGTGCTCGACCCGGCACCGGCCGATCCCACGGCGCCTCAGGAACTGCTGGACGACCTCGCCCTGGCCATGGACGAGTCCGCCGAGGTGCCCTCGATCGCCGGCCTGCCGTCCGGTGACGCGCTCACCCTGGCCGGCTCCTTCCTGCTCTCGGTGATCACCGGCTGCTCGCCCGGGCTCGACGAGGAGATCCTGGTCGAACTGACCGAGGGGCAGCGGGCCTGGCTCAGCTTCACCCTGACCGCGGCGGTGCCCCCGCAGGCCCCGCCGGCTCCCACCCACGTCCTGCTGAGCGAGGCGCTCGACTGGCCGGGCTCCGGGGCGGTGCACCGGGTCGACGTGACGGCGGAGCAGCTGTTCCACGCGCCCGCTGTGAAGGACCTGCTCACCAACCTGCTGGCCACCGGGGAGAAGGAGGAGCCGTGCAGCCCGCCCGCGTAGAGCGTGACGCCGTCGACGTACCCGCCCCGGGAGCGGTGGACGCCGTGATGGCCGAACTCGACGGGGCCGCCTCGTGATGACCCTCCTGCCGCCCGGCGTGGAGGTCGAGGAGGCGTACGGTGATCTGCCCGACGTCCCGCTGCAGCCGGGGGAGGCCGAGGCGGTCGCCCGGTCACCGGTCGCCAGGCGCCGCGAGTTCGCCACCGTCAGGCACTGCGCCCGAACCGCCCTCGGCCGGCTCGGCATCCCCCCGGCCCCGATACTCCGGGGCGCGGCGGGGGCACCGCGGTGGCCGCGCGGCGTGGTCGGCAGCATGACCCACTGCTCGGGCTACCGGGCGGCCGTGGTCGCCCGGGCCGGGGCATACCACTCCCTCGGCATCGACGCGGAGGTCCACCAGCCGCTGCCCGACGGGGGCCTGCGCCTGATCACGTCGCAAGCCGAACGGCGCCACCTCGCGGAACTCCTCCGCCGGGACGCGGAGGTGCACTGGGGCATGCTGCTCTTCGCCGTCAAGGAGAGCGTCTACAAGGCGTGGTACCCCCTGGGCGGCACCGTGCTCGACTTCGCCGACGCCGAAGTCGTCCTCGACCCGGAGAACGGGACCTTCACCGCCCGGCTGTTGGCTTCGGAGGCGACGGCCGACGGGGCCGGCCCGGTCTTCTTCGAGGGGCGGTGGCGGGTGGCGGACGGGCTGGTCCAGGCCGCGAGCGCCGTTCCGGGTCGGCCGTGCACTTCCTGAACCGGTCGCGTCGGTCCCGGCATTTCGTAAACCATTGATCTGAGGATTGGCTGGCCAAGTGGAAGACCCCGAGGATTTCGAGGGTGACAGGGCCTGGTTCGAACTGTGGAACGGCCAAAGGGGGTTGTGGCTCCAGCATCAGCTGGACGAGGGCCGGGAGGAATCCAACCTTCCGTACTGGCAGCACGTGTACGAGGCGGTGGACATCGTCGCCGTGCGCCGTGCCGCGGCCTTCCTGATGGACCGGCACCAAGCGCTGCGGCTGTCCTTCCGGGACACTCCGGAGGGTCCGCGCCAGCGTGTCCTGCCCGAGTTCGACCTGGACGTACCGCTCGTCGACCTGACCGGCGAGGCCGATCCGACGGCCGAACTGAATCGGCGCGTCCGGGCCGAGAACGCGACCCCCTTCGACGAACTCGCCACCCCGCCGGTGCGGCTCAAGGTGTTCAAGCTGGCCGCCGACCACCACTGCCTCCACGTGAACGTGCACCACATCATCGCGGACGGCACCAGCATGGGCATCCTCATACGCGAACTGCTGCTCTGCTACCGAGCCTTCGCCGCGGGTGGACAGCCGCAGCTGCCCCCGCTCCCGACGACCTACGACGCCTTCGTACGGGGTCGGCGGGAGTGGCTGGCGAGCGACCAGAGCAAGGCCATGGAGGTGTACTGGCTCGACCAGCTGGCCGCCCCGCTGCCGCGGCTGCGCATCGGGGACTACGACGCGCCCGCCGACGCGGTGGTGAACGAGACGCTGGAGTTCGACGTCGAGGCCGACACGGCCGCAGGGCTGGCGGCACTGGTCAAGAAGCTGCGCGTCACGCCGCACATCCTGTTGCTCAGCGTCTACGCGGTCGCGTTGCGAGACATCAGCGCCGACGACGACATCGTGGTCTGCGTCCCGTTCTCCGGCCGGGACACCAAGGAGTCGAACGGCATGTTCGGCAGTTTCGTCAACCCGCTCTCCGTCCGGGTGCGGATGTCGGGCGAGGACCCCTTCGAGGAGGTCGTGCGCCGGACCAGGGCCGTGAGCATCGGCGCCTACGCGCACAGCCGTTATCCGTTCACCCTGCTGCTCGAGAAGCTCGATGCGGAATCCCGACCCGGCCGGAACCCGGTCTTCTCGACCTCCTTCCAGTTCGCGGACTTCCTGCCCCCGGCCCGGCAGACCTCGCAGCTCGACCTCTGCCTGTTCGGCAAGCCGGACGGCGACCGGCTCGGTCTGCGGCTCAACTACAACTCCCGACGGCTGGCGAAGTCCGAGGCCGAGGAGGTCCGGTCGGCCTTTCTGGCTGTCCTGCGGACGGTCGTCGAGGACGTGACGGTCCCGCTGGCCGCCCTGGCGGAGCCGCTGGCGCGGGCCAGGCGGGCGGCGCGGACCGTACCCGCCGGCCGTCGCCGGCTGGGGGCCCTGCGAGCCTCCCGGCCCGGGACGCCGAACGCCTGAGCCGGTATCGCGCCATCTCACCGAAAGGAAGGGCCCATGGACGGACAGCGTGACGACGACGGCTATGTCGTGGTGATCAACTCCGAGGAGCAGTACTCCATCTGGCCGCAGGGCCGCGAGCTGCCCGCCGGCTGGCGGGAGACGGGCGAGCGGGGCTCGAAGGAGGCCTGTCTCGCGCACGTCGACGAGGTGTGGACGGACATGCGTCCGCTGACCCTGCGCCGGGAGATGGCGGGCGGGACCGGCCGATGAGGGTGACGGTCAGGCCGCTCGCCGAGCGGCCACAGGCGGCCACGCGGCTGTTCTGCTTCCCGTACGCCGGCGGCGGTGCCTCGGTGTTCCGCGACTGGGCCGCCGCCCTGCCCGCCGACATCGAGCCGTGGTCGGTACAACTTCCGGGCAGAGAAGACCAGTTGGGCGCCCCACTGTTCGACCGGATGGGCGCGGTGCTCAACGTCCTGGTGCCCTCGGTCATCCAGCACCTGGACCGTCCGTTCGCCTTCTTCGGGCACAGCATGGGCGCCCTGGTGGCCTGGAGCCTCACCCGCACCCTGCAGCGGATGGAGATCGGCTCACCCACCCGGCTGTTCGTCTCGGGGTGCGTACCGCCCCAAGCCCGGGAGGAGACCGCGTACCACGCCGGTCCGGAGAAGGAGCTGATCGGGAAACTGCGCTCCTGGTCCGCGACACCGGAAGCGGTTCTGGCGGACCCGGAACTGATGCGCCTGATGCTCCCGGTGATCCGGGCCGACCTCGCGGTGATCGAGACCTACCGGTTCACCGGCGGGCCGCTGCTGACCTGCCCGGTCACGGCGTTCGGCGGGACCGAGGACGATCCCGCGGGCATCGCGGCGATGCCGCGCTGGGGCGAGCTCACAGCCGGCGGCTTCGACCTGCGGATGTTTCCCGGCGGCCACTTCTTCCTGCACTCCGCCCGTCCGGCCGTGCTCGCCGAGATCGCCGGGCGGCTCGCCGCGGTGCCCCGGCAGAACGTTCACTGACCCCGAAGCCCTTCGAAACAACCCATCCTCTCGATCGACGGATTTAGGTGGAACGACATGTCGCAGCGGTCCGTGATGGACGTCGTCTCGGATGTGTGGACGGCTGTCCTGCACACCGAGATATCCGGTCCTGACGCCAACTTCTTCGCGTTGGGCGGAAACTCACTGAAAGGCGCCAGGGCGATCAGCCGGCTGCGCGAGGAACTGGGCATCCGGATTCCGCTCAGCGTGCTCTTCGACGCACAGACCCTCGCCGAGCTGACCGCGGCCATCGAGGCGATGCGGGAGACGGAGCCCGGGGCGGAACAGACCATCGAGCCGTTCGACGGGCGCTCGGGCGAGGTCTTCCACGCGCCCACCTCGTTCACCCAGCAGCGGCTGTGGGTCGACGAGCACATCCAGGGTCCGAGCTCCCGCTACAACATCCCGATGGCGCACGAGCTCGTGGGCCCGCTCGACATCACGGCCCTGGGGCAGGCCGTCCAGGCGCTGGTCGACCGGCACGAGGTCTTCCGTACCACCATCGAGGCGGTCGACGGCATCCCCGAGCAGGTGATTCAGGCCGAGGCCGCATTGCCGCTGACCGTGGCCGACCTCCGGGACGAGCCGGAGGAGAAGCAGGAGCAGGTCCTGGCCGACCTGCTCCTCGACTCCGCCCAGCGGCCGTTCGACGTGGAGCGGGGGCCGCTGCTCCGGGTCGAGCTGTACCGGCTGGACGAGGACTGGCACGTCCTGCTCATCAACCTGCACCACATCATCACCGACGTGTACTCCTTCGAACTCGCCATGGCCGAGCTGCTGGAGCTCTACGCCGCCGCCGCCGACGGCGGGATCCCGGCGGCCGTGAAGCCGCCGGTGCAGTACGCCGACTACGCCGCCTGGCAGCGGCGCACGGTCACCGGGACCACGCTCGAACGCCAACTGGACCACTGGAAGGACCGACTGCGCGGCCCGCTCCCCGTGCTGGACCTTCCGACCGACCTGCCGCCCCGGGAGACCGGCACGAGCCAGGGGGCGTCGGTGGACATCGAGCTGCCCCGAGCGGTGTCGCGCAGGATCCGCGAGCTGTCCAGGGAGCACAACGCCACTCCGTTCATGACCATGTTCACGCTGCTCAACGTGCTGCTCAGCCGGTACAGCGGCCAGACGGACATCGTGGTCGGCATCCCCAGCGCCAACCGTGATCTGCCGGAGCTCGAGTCCATGCTCGGGTGCTTCCTCAACACCCTCGCCGTGCGCAGCGACCTGTCCGGCGACCCGACGCTGGCCGAGCTGCTCGGCCGGGTCCGGGGCAGGGTCCTGGAGGCCTTCGCCCACCAGGACGTCCCCTACGAGCGGGTGGTCAACGCGGTCTCGACCGACCGTTCCTCCCGGCAGGGGCCGTTCCGGGTCATGCTGGCGTACCAGCACGCGGTCCCGGCGCCGGAGCTGGCCGGGATCACCGTCAACGACGTCGAGTTGGGCCTGAACCTGAAGGCGGTCAAGTTCGACCTGGTGTTCCGGGTCGTCGAGACCGAATTCACCTACCGCCTCGCGGTCGACTACAACACCGACCTGTTCCTCGAGGACAAGGCCTGGCGCATCCTCGACCACCTGGCCGTGCTCGCGGCCGACGCGGTGGCCGCTCCCGCCAAGCGCCTCTCCGAGCTCACCATCCTTCCCGAGGAGGAGCGTCGTCAGCTCGAGGAGTGGTCCACCGCCCGCTGCGGTCCTTACCCCACGGACCTCTTCCTGCACCGGCTGTTCGAGGCGCAGGCGCTCAGGACCCCGGGCGCGGACGCGGTGGAGAGCGGCGACGAGCGGGTCAGCTACCACGAACTCGACCGCAGAGCATCCCGGTTGGCCGACGAGTTGACGGTGCGCGGCATCGGCACCGACGATCTGGTCGGCCTGTGCGCGGACCCGTCGGTGGACCTCATCGTCGGCATCCTCGGCATCCTGAAGTCCGGTGCCGCCTACGTGCCGATCGATCCGCTCGCCCCCGTCGACCGGATGTCGTACGCCGTCGCGGACAGCGGGATGAAGATCCTGGTCACCACCCCGGAACTGCGGGACCAGCTGCCGACGGCCGTCCTGGAGAGCGTGGACGTGGTGAGCACCGCGCAGGACGGCGCGCAGGACGGCGCGCAGGACGGCCCGCAGGTCGGCGTCCCGGGGTCCGCGCTGCACCCCTCGCAGCTGGTGTACCTGATGTACACGTCCGGGACCACCGGCCGGCCCAAGGGCGTCGGCCTGCCGCACACCGCGATCACCCCGTGGATCCAGTGGGCCCAGGACATCCGTCCGATCGGGCCCGGCACCCGGGTGGTGCACAACCTCTCCTACCACTTCGACTGGTCTGTCGAGCAGATGTTCCACGCACTGACCGCAGGCGCCTGCCTGGTCATGCTGCCCCGCGAGGTCAAGGCCGACGGCCGGGCCACCGCCCGGTTCATCAACGAGCAGTCGATCCACATGCTGTACCTGACGCCGACCCAGATGCGCGGCATCACCGACGCCGGCCTCGACATGCCGACCCTGCGGCACGTGTCCATGGGCGGCGAGAACCTGGACGCCGACCTGGTGGCGCGGACCCGTGCGGTCGTCTCCGCCGGGTGCGAGATCTGGAACGAGTACGGGCCGACGGAGACCGCGGGCGCGGCCCTGGTCGGCCGGATGGGCGACGAGCCGCTGGAGCGCAGCTCCATGCCGCTGGGTGAGCTGATCGCCAACGCCTCCTGCGCGGTGGTCGACCGCTGGGGGAACCCGCAGCCCATCGGCGTGCCCGGCGAGCTCTGGATCGGCGGTGACGGCGTCGCTCGCGGCTACCGCAACCAGCCCGCCCTGACCGCCGACCGGTTCGCCCCGGACCCGGCCCGGTCCGACCGACGCCTCTACCGCACGGGCGACCTGGTGCGCCGCCTGCCCAACGGGGAGATGGAGTTCCTGGGCCGGGTCGACAACCAGGTCAAGATCCGCGGCGTGCGGGTCGAGCTGGAGGAGATCGAATCGGTGCTGCGCGGTCACCCGGAGGTGGCGAACGCCGTGATGGTCCTGGAGCCCGACCAGCGGCTGGTCGCCCACGTGGTCAGGACACCGGGCAGCGGGCTCGACGAGGCCGCGCTCCGTGCCCACCTCGCCCCGAAGCTGCCCATCGTCATGCAGCCGGCCGTCTTCATGTGGCTCGAGGCCATGCCGCTCTCCCCGACCGGCAAGGTGGACCGCCAGCGGCTGCCCCGACCCGAGCCGGTTCCCGTGCTTCCGACGGCCGTGACACCGCCGAGCACGCAGACGGAGCGCACCGTCGCGGCGGCCTGGGCGGAGGTGCTCGGGTTCGCCGAGGTGGACGTGCGGGCCAACTTCTTCGAGGCCGGCGGGGACTCGTTCTCCCTGCTGGCGGTCGTCAGCCGACTGCGGGCCGAGCTCGAGCTGGACATCCCGGTGCGCGCCCTGGTCGACGCGCCGACCGTCGAGACGCTGGCCGCGCACATCGAGGCACTGCGCCGGGCGGCCTGACATCCGTACTTCCGAGCCGTGGCGGTCGCGGAACGGCGAGAGCCGAGTCCCCGGCGAGCCATACGCCCCTGCGCCTCCGCCGCGGGGCGACGAATCCTTCTCGGCCTCGTCGGTGCCTGTCCCGGTCCGGCGGTCAGTTCGACAACGATGGGAAGTGACGTCATGAGCGACACCGCGGCTCACGACATGGCGGCAGAGACGCTGCCCGAGCTGTTCGCGGCCCAGGTGGCCCGCACCCCCGACGCCGTCGCGCTCGTCGGCGCCGATGCATCCCTCACGTACGCCGAGCTGGATGCCAGGGCCGGCCGACTGGCGCGGTCGCTCATGGCCAAGGGGGCGGGGCCCGAAACGGTCGTGGCGGTCGCGGTGCCGCGATCCGTGGAACTGCTGGTCGCCCTCTACGCGGTGCACAGGGCCGGGGCCGCGTACCTTCCGGTCGATCCGCTGCTGCCCGCCGAGCGTGTACGGGAGATGACCGAGGACGCACGGCCCGTGCTGATGCTCGACAGCGAGGACGTCCGGCGGATGTCGGAGGAGGGCGCGCCCGGGGCGGACGAGACCGGGTGGCCCTCGCCGCACCCGTCGAGCACCGCCTACGTCATCTTCACCTCGGGATCCACCGGCCGGCCCAAGGGGGTGGCCGTGTCCCACGAGGCCATCGTCAACCGCCTGCGCTGGATGCAGGCGGAGTATCCGCTGGGCCACGACGACCACGTCCTGCAGAAGACCCCCGCCGGATTCGACGTCTCCGTGTGGGAGTTCTTCTGGCCGCTGTGCGTCGGCGCGCGCCTCGTCCTGGCCGGGCCGGACGAGCACCGGGACCCCAACCGGATCGCCGAGTTGATCCGGGCGGAGCGGATCACGACCGTGCATTTCGTCCCGTCCATGCTGCGTCACTTCCTCGAAGGGCCGACGGCGGCCCGATGTGATTCGCTGCGCCGGGTGTTCGCGAGCGGCGAGGCGCTCTCGGCCGATCTGCGGTCACGGTTCTTCCGCCTCCTGGACGCCGAACTGCACAACCTCTACGGGCCCACCGAGGCCGCGGTGGACGTGTCCCACTGGCGCTGCGGCCCCGGCGACCCACCCGGCCCGGTGCCGATCGGGGCCCCGGTGCGGAACACCCGGCTGTACGTTCTGGACGAGCAGCTGAACCAGGCCGCGCCCGGTGCGGTCGGCGAGCTCTACATCTCGGGTGTCCAGCTGGCCCGGGGGTACGTCAACCGGCCGGGGCTGACGGCAGAGCGATTCGTCCCCGATCCCTACGGCCCCGAAGGCAGCCGGATGTACCGAACCGGGGATCTCGCCCGGCGGGACCCCGACGGGGTCCTGCACTACCTGGGCCGCGACGACCACCAGGTCAAGGTGGGAGGCGTGCGCATCGAACTCGGCGAGATCGAAGCGACGTTGGCCCGGCACACCGCGGTCGCCGACGCGGTGGTGGCCGCGAGGCCCGACGAGGCCGGCGGGACGCGGCTGACCGCCTACCTCGTACCCGACCCCGTCGAGGCCGCCGCGCTGCGGAACCTGTGCCGCCTCGAAGAAGCCGGGCTCCTCGACCGGAAGGACCTGCAGACGCTACCGAACGGCATGGCCGTCGTCGCGCCCAACCGGTCGGAGGCGGACTTCCTGTACCGCGAGATCTTCGAAGAGGGCGAGTACCTGCGGCACGGGATCACGCTGCCCGACACCGGGGCCTGCGTCTTCGACGTGGGCGCGCACATCGGGTTCTTCTCGCTCGCGGTGGCCCGCTCCCGTCCCGGCAGCGTGGTCCATGCGTTCGAGCCGATTCCGCAGCTGTTCCGCATGCTCGAACTCAACACCCGGCTGCACGGAGTCGACGCCAGGCTGTTCCCGTGCGGCCTCGCCGAAGAGGCGGGTACGGCGTCGTTCACCTACTATCCGCAACTTTCGATAATGTCGGGGCGATTCGGTGACATCGCCGAGGAGCGCGGTGTCCTGGAGGCCTTCGTCCGCAACGAGCAGCCGATGCGCGAAGCCCTTCCGCACAGCGGTGCGGCGGATCTCGACAGTCTGCTCACGGAGCGGCTGCAACACACCGACGTGACCTGCGAGCTGCGCACGCTGTCGGACGTCATCGACGAGACCGGTGTGGAACGGATCGACCTGCTCAAGATCGATGCGGAGAAGAGCGAACACGCGGTGCTTCTGGGGCTTCGTGAGGAGCACTGGAACCTGGTCCGCCAGCTGGTCGTCGAAGCGCACAACACCCCGGGCCGGATCGACTGGATCCGGGGCCAACTGGAGGGGCGGGGGTACCGGGTCACCGTCGATGGGCCGGCGATGCTCGCGGAGACCGGTCTGGTCACCTTCTACGCGGTCCGCGGCGGGCAGCCGGCCCCCGGTGGCGGGGACAGTGCCGCACCGGCGCACCGCGGGTCGGGTTGGTCGTCCCCGGATCTGTATGTCGAGGACGTGCGGCGAGAAGCGGAGCTCCGGCTCCCGCCGCAGATGGTTCCGGACCACTTCGTGATCGTCGACGCGCTTCCCCTGACGGCCAACGGCAAGCTCGACCGGGCGGCACTGCCCGCGCCCCGGCACCGACCGACCGGGAGACCGGCCGCTCCGCGCGACACGACCGAGGCGCTGCTCCGCTCCCTGTTCGCCGACGTGCTTGCCGCACCCGACATGGGGATCCATGACGACTTCTTCCGCCTGGGCGGCAACTCGTTCGACGCGATCCGCCTGGTGGCCCGGATCCGTGAGGCGCTGGGTGTCGGAGTGACCGTCCCCGGCCTGTTCAAGGCCCCGACCGTGGCCGCCTTCGCCGAACTGCTGGCCCATGGACCCGACGGAGCCCCGTTCCCGCTCGACGCATGACCCTTGCGCTTCGGCCGACACGGCAACCGAGGGGCCGGGCCGCCGGGCCGAGGGACTCCGAACACGTCCGCCGGGCCGTTGGATCCGTCGCGGTCCCCTTCGGGACCAGCGGCGATCCCGGCAACGCCCAGGCCGGCGGACAGTCCTGCCCCTGCTGAACCGCCCCTCCCGTCCGGGCACCCGGACGGGAGCGGCTCGCGGCACGGCGGACCCCTGGAAGCTGCCGGGGACGGTGGACCCCGGCTCCCTGACCGGCGTACGGCAGGCACATCAACGCGGCGGTCGTGCGGGAGCTTCCGAGGAGAAAGAGCGAGGCGCGGCCGACGTCGTGGCCGGCGGGGCGATTTCGGCGAGTCGGCTGCCGAAGGCGCGCAGCAGATCAGGGAGCCGTTGCGGCCAGGAACCGGTCAGCGGCGCCTGGACGACGCATTTCAGGGTCCCGTCGGGCAGTTCGCACACCTGGAGCTGAACCTCGGCGACCGCGCCGACCGGCGGCACCGGAACGGTGTGCATCCTCACCGGACCGGCCGAATGCTCGACGCGCCGCCAGTTCTCGAAGGCGAACAGCACCTGGTAGACGGGCATCCGACCACCGGGGACCGTCTGCACGGCCCGGACGATTTCGTAACGGGGCAGCGCGGAGCCCAGGATGCTCTCCCGCACGGCAGCCCAGACCCGCTCGACCACCCCGGGTGCGGACAGCTCGGGCATCCGCACCGGCAGGATGTCGATCAGGCAACCGAGCTCGTCCGCCTGCCCGGCCGAGCGGGTGGCCACCGGTGTGCCGACGCAGAAGTCGGAGCCGCCGGTGATCTCGGCCAGAGCCCGGCCGTACGCGGCCAGCAGCACCGCGAACGGTGAGCAGGCGCTGCGCCTGGCCTGGTCGCGCACCGCCTGCCAGGTGCTGGGCGGACAGGTGGTTCGGAGCTCGGCCGACCCACCTGCAGCGAGCTCGTGCTGGTTCGGCGCCGGGCTGCCGTCCGGGGTGGGCAGGTCGGCCGCCCCGGTCAGCAGGGCCCGCCAGTGTGCGGTGAGTTCGGCGTGCCGCGCCGGCGTGAGTTCTGCGGGCTCCGCTCGTTCCAGCACGGGCAGATCGGTCGCGACGCCGTCGACGGCCCGTGCGTAGGCGCACGCCAGATCGGCGGCGAACACCTCCTGGGAGAGGCCGTCGAAAGCGATGTGATGGACCGCCAGGAAGACGGTGGCGCCCTGTGCGTCCGGGGCGACCGCGGCCCTGTAGACGCGGCCCGCGGCGAGATCGAAGGTGTCGGCGCTCAGCAGGGTGGCGGCAGCCTCCTCGAAGCCGGTGCCGGGCCCGAGGCGCAGCAGCGGCTCCGCGACCGGCTCCGCGAGGACCTTGCGGACCACCTGCTCGTGCTCGAAGACGAAGGCGGTGCGCAGCGCCTCCTGGCGGCGCGCCACGGCCGACAGCGCTGCGTCGAGGGCGGGGAGATCGAGCGGGCCGTGGACGCGGACCTGGGCGAGGATCCAGCCGGCGCGGCTCGCCGGGTCGATCTGGTCACCGAGCCAGAGCTGCATCTCCAGGGCGGAGGCCGGCTGAACCCGCACCGTCGCGTGGTCAGTCACAGGAAAGCTCCTTGTCCGTGCCGTCGCAACGCGGCGCTCATGCGTTCCAGGGTCTCTTCCAGGACCTGCGGGGACGTGCCGAAATTGAGCCGTACGAATCCATCGCCGCCGGCTCCGAAGGCCGGACCGGAGAAGAGGAGCACCTTGGCCTCGTCGCGGAAGAAGGGCATGGGGTCCGGACCGATCCCCAGCTGCCGGCAGTCGAGCCAGGCAAGGAAAGTGGCCTCCGGAGTCCGACATCGGATCCTCTCCGGGAGCCGCTCGGCCAGCAGCCGCCGGTTCCGGTCCAAGATGGCCAGCACGTCGTCCAGCCAGGCATCGCCCGAGGTCCAGGCGGCCTTCAGGGCCTCGACCGCGAGCACTCCCACTTGGCCGAAAAGCAGCCCGCGCCGGGCGTCGACGGCATCCCGTACGGCCTGCGGTCCTATGTGTGCCAGCGCGCAGCGGATCCCGGCGAGGTTGAATGCCTTGCTCCCCGAGGTGAGGGTGACCGTGCGGGCAGCGATTTCCGGGCTGAGCGAGGCGAAGGGAATGTGCCGGTGCGGGGCATGGGTCAGATCCGCGTGCACCTCGTCGGAGATCACCAACAGGTCGAACCTGAGCACGAGTTCCGCGAGTGACTCCAGCTCGTCACGGCGGAACACCCGGCCGGTGGGGTTGTGGGGGTTGACGAGGAAGAGCACACGGCAGCGCCCCGAGCCCTCGTCCGCCGCGGTCCGCTCCATGAGCGCGGGATCGAACTCCCACCCGCCCTCGCCCTCCTGGAGCGGAACGGTCAGCGCCCTGCGGCCGATCCTCTCGATGACATCGACGAACGGCGGGCAAGCGGGGGTGTGCAGAAGTACCGCATCGCCGGGGTCGGTGGCGACCTGGAGCGTCGCGAGCATCGCCTGGTTGATGTCCGTGAACAGCCGGACGTGCGCGGGATCGGGCCTGTGGCCGTACCGGTGCCGCGTCCGCTCGGCGAACACCTCGCCGAGCGGGCCGCCGCGGCTCTCGTCGAACCATGGGGGGTAGCCGAGATCGCCGTCGGCGCGGCGCAGCAGGGCCTGGCGTATCGCGGGTGCGGTCGGAAAGTCCATGTCCGCGACCCAGGAGGCCAGCATGCCGTCGCCCGCGGTGGCCCACTTCTCCCCGTCCCGCTGTGACAGGCGGCTCAGTTCGAGGGAGTCGAGAGCAGTTGACGAAGTGTCGGCCTTCATAGTCCTGTTCCGTGTTGGTTCGATGGCACAGCGTTGTGCGGACCAATGCCGGTGCGGTGCCGCACGACGGAGAGGAGGCCGGTACGGAAAGCCTGCGACAGGAAACCGATCGCCCGGCAGACCCCCTGCGGGCCCCCCGGCCCTCCAGTCGCATCCCCATAACCCTGTTGGGCCACACGGGAGTTCCCCGAGAACTTCATGGTTGCCCAATGACGGGAGCACACAAGGTTATACGGCAGCCTTCGGCCGCGAACGTGTGACGTCGGCCACATTGCGGCGTTCGCAACCCGCCGATACTGTCGCCAACAGCGCCTTCCTCAGCCCGGATTGGACGCTGAGGCTGGTCGCTCGCAAAGCTTGGAGCCTCCTGGCCCGGCAGTCGGTGCGCACATGCGCCCATCCGATATTCACAGTCGAATTACATCTGCGATGTCGAGAATCTGTGACAGGAGACAGGAATTGCCCTCCCATGCTGCCCAAATCCCTGCGGACCGGCCGCGTGGCGTCGACGCACCCCGTTGCACGGGGGTAGTACGCCGAGACATTCCCGGCCTTTACGCCGGCGCCGTCAGGGATGTGGCGGTGTCCTGTGCGACCGCCCCGGAGAGTGTGCTGCTCGCCGGCTTCGCCGCGCTGCTGTACCGGTATTCCGGCCAGAACCAGGTCGAGTTCCACGTGCGCCGCGAAGGAGGTGAGGACTCGCTGCTCCGCTGCTCCGTCACCGGGGAGAGCACGCTCCGCGGACTGACCGGTGCGGCCGGTACCGCGGCGGCCCCCGGGAAGGAGCCCGCGCGCATCGGCGTACGTTTCGGTGCGGATCGGGCCGGCGAGGGCGATCGGCCGTACGAGGTCGAGCTCGTGCTGCCCGCGGCCGGGGCGGCGTCCCGGTCGGCCGCTCTCCACTTCGACGAGCGACTCTTCGAAACGGCGACCGGCGAGCAGCTGCTCGCCCACTTCCAGAACCTGCTCGAGGACGGCGCGAACCGTCCGGACCAGGCGCTGGCGGATCTCGTGCTTCTCACCGGGCCCGAGGTGCACCGGATCCTCGTGGAATGGAACGACACCGCTGTCCGGCTGCCCCGCGAGGAAAGCTGTCTGCACGAGGCGTTCGAGGAGCGGGCTGCGCGGTCCCCCGAGGCCGTCGCCGTGATCCAAGGAGCGACCCGGCTGACGTTCCAGGAGATCAACGCCGCGGCGAACCGGCTGGCACATCATCTGAGGGACCTGGGCGTCGGCCCCGACGACCGCGTCGGCCTCTACCTCGAGCACTCGCCCGATCTGCTGATCTCGATGCTCGCGGTACTCAAGGCCGGCGGGGCCTATGTGCCACTCGACCCCGGCTATCCGCAGGCCAGGGTGTCCACCATGATCACCGGTGCTTCCTGCGTGGCTCTGATCAGCCACAGCAAGCTCGCTGCCGCTCTGACCGGGGAGGACTCCGTACGGCAGGAAATCCTGCTGTTATTGGACCGCGAGACCGCCGCCCTGTCCGCTCGGCCCGACCACGATCCGAAGGCCCAGGCCGGGCCGGACAACCTCTGCTACGTGATCCACACGTCCGGTTCCACCGGAAAGCCGAAGCCGATCGCGCTGCGCCACCGGGGCGTGACGAACAACATCGAGGATCTCAACTCCCGCTTCGCCGTGGGCATCGGCGACAGTGTCCTCGGCCTGTCATCCCCGAGTTTCGACATGTCGGTCTACGAATTCCTCGGGATGACGGCGGCAGGCGGCACTCTCGTCCTTCCCGCGCCGGGCCGGGCCAAGGATCCGGCGCACTGGGCCGAACTGGCGGCGGACCACGGCGTCACGGTGTGGAACACCGCACCGGCGCTGCTGGAACTGGTACTCGATCATGTCGAGCGCGGCGGGGGTGGCGGGCCCTCGCCGGTGAACGCACTGCGGCTGATCATGGTCGCCGGGGACTGGATCCCGCTGAAGCTGCCCGGACGCGCCCGCGGAGCCGCGCCCGATGCCAGGTTCATCTCCCTCGGGGGGGCCACCGAGGCCTCGATCTATTCGACGATATTCGAGGTCGAGGCCACCGACCCCACCTGGAGGAGCATTCCGTACGGGCGCCCGATGGCCAATCAGCGCACCTACATCCTGGACGAGTCACTTCAACCCGTTCCGCCGGGTGTAACAGGCGAGTTGTACCTCGCCGGCGTCGGCCTCGCGCTCGGCTACTTGGACCAGCCCGCCTTCACCGCCGAGCGGTTCATCGAGTGGACGTACGGCACAGTGGCCGACGAGCGGCTGTATCGCACCGGCGACCTGGCGAGGTTCGGTGCCGACGGACTGATCGAACTGATCGGCCGGACCGACCTTCAGGTGAAGATTCACGGGCTGCGGGTGGAGCTGACCGAGATCGAGTCCGTACTCCGCGACCATCCTCAGGTCAAAGAAGCGGCGGTGACCGCACAGCCCGATGCCGTCGGCGTTCCGGTCCTGGTCGGATATGCCGTGCCGCGCGACGGCGAAGTCCTGGACCCGGAGGACATCCGCAGGACCCTCGCGGCCAGCCTCCCGGCGCACATGGTTCCCGGCACTGTGCTCGTGCTGCCGGCCATGCCGCTGAGTCCCAACGGGAAGCTGGACCGCAAGTCGCTTCCCACGGCCCCCTCACCGCACGAGGAGCGCCGTGGCGGCACCGTGCCCGTGGGTGCCGAGCCCAGCGGTCCGTGGGAGAAGCGGATCGCCGCGGCATGGCAGGACGTTCTGGGTGTCGATGCGATCCGGCGTGACGACGACTTCTTCGCCCTGGGCGGCGACTCGATGACGGCCATGCGCAGTATGGCGCAGGTGCCCGAGCTGACGTTGGTGGCTCTGCACCGCCATCCGACGCTGCAGAGCCTGGCCGCGTATCTTCAGGCCACGGCCGCTCCGCCCGGGGCGGGGAACGCCGATGCCTGCTCGGTCTGACAGACCGAGCAGGAACCGCGGCACACCGGCGGTGGCCGGCCGTGCCGGCCGGATGCCCGGGCGTCCGTCGCGCGGGTACCGGCCCGCGAAGTCCTCGTCGCACCACAGCCCGTCCCGCCGGTCTCCCACCCACATCGCCGTCGTGCCGCCCGGGTCGCTCGCCCGCGGCCGCCTGGGCCGGCCGGCGCGGTGAGGATCTGCCGGTAGGCGGGGTGGTCCGGGTGCGTCGAGTTCGCCGAGCCGCCGGCTGAGTTCTTCGATGCGGGCCCGGAACCGCATGGCTCGGTCGGCCGGTTCGCGTTTCGCGGAAAACCCCGGTCGAAGCCCTTGGCCGGCGCGCGTACGTGAATGACCGAGGAGTGATGCGGACATGAAATCTGAAGACACGACCCAGTAAGGTCGAGTAAGATCACGGGTGAGTTCGAGGTCGTACCGGGTGGGCCCTCGATCGAAGAGCTGCTGGACCGCCACAAGAAAAATGCGGCCAGGCTTTGAGAATGTCCCAATCTGTGACGGATCGGGATGTGTGTTTTTCGGGAGAACAGAAGGACGGAAATGTCCATCGATGGCCCGCCGGAGTAATTGCGTCATCGATGTCCGTGTTCGGGGACAAGATCCTGGAAGAACCAGAATCCGGAGGACCGATGGCCACGCACGCTATTCAGAAGATAGATTCGGGGCGCGGCGGCATTCAGATGCACCGCCCGGGGGAAGGGTCCGATCCGGACGCGTTCCGGGAACGGCGGCTGACGCGCAGGCGCCGGCTGTTGGATGACCTGGCGAGTGCGAGAACGGACACCCGCTATTTCCCTGTGCTGTCGGTACTGGCGCCCGTCATGACCCAATCCGAGGGTGAAATCACCTATCCGGGCGACCCGATGTGTCTCTACACGGCGCTGAGCGCTGCCGTGCACCGTGCTGTGGCGGACGCCGGCCCGCTGGAGGACGCCGTGCACTACAGCGACCTCGCGCCCGAGTGGACCCGGTTCCCGTCCAAGGAGTACCGGCTCTGCGCCAGTGACGACGGATACCGGGCCTACGGCACGTCACCCAACACCGACCAGACGGTGTTCGACCCCCGGGTCTGGGACGACGCGGCGCGCACGAGATGGCTGCGGCTGCTGCGCGAGGTCCAGCCCAGGGTCGTGCTCATCAGCTCCGTGTCACCCGCGCACCGCTACGCGCTCGAAATCGCGAGGCTGGTCAAGCACGAGGTCCCGGATGCCTTCGTCGTACTCGGAGGCCGTCATGTGGACGAGACCGTCACCTGCACCCCCGACGGCCAGGCCCTCGTGTGCGAACCCAGCAGCACGGTGAGAGTCATTCAGGAGGGCAAGGCTCCCCGAGTGGTCGACGCCGTCGTCGGCGGCGAGGCCTACTTCGCCGTGGACCTGCTCATGCGGGCCCTCGCCCTTGCCACCGATCTCGACCGGCGCTGGGTGGACCGTGACCAGGTCCTGGCGTGCCTGCAGGGGCTGCTCGCCGAAGAGGGTCCCGTGCCGGGCACGTCGGTCGTCGTCCTGGCGGCGGGGGAGACCTTCGACGCCGTTCCGCTCCGTGGCCGAACGCTCGACCTCGCGTCCTTACCCTCGCCGTACGAGGCATTCGCGATCCGATCCCGATTCCCCATCTTCACCCGCCCCGGGACGGGGGAGGTGATGCGCACCGCGCACTTCATGGTGTCCAACGCCTGTCCGTACCGATGTAATTTCTGCTCCGAGTCGTCGCAACTCGGCACCGGGCTCAAGCGGTTCAAGGACGATGCGACAGGTGCGGCCGCGGAGCGGGTCTGTGAATACGTCAGCTACGGTGCCGAGTCGCTCTTCTTCGACGACTCCGTCTTCTGGAGCGGCCGGTACCGGGACATCGAGAACTTCTGCGAGGAGCTCAGCCGGATCCGCCGGGACGAGAGCGGTTCACTCGAGCCGCGTTACCGCAGATTCGTTCGCGAGGAAGACGACGTCCAGCGGCTGCGCGGCCTCCAGTGGGGTGCCCAGCTGACCGTCGACACCCTCGTCGCGCTGCATTCGGCCGAAGAGTCGTCAAAAATCCTGCGAAAGATGAAGGATGCCGGATGCAGCTACATCTACATCGGCATCGAGAGCATGTCGACGCAAGTCATGAACAACATTCACAAGAATATCCGCCGGGACGAACGGAAGCCCTGGAGGGAAAAGGTCAGGGAAGCTGCGGCCCTCGTCAAGGCGCAGGACCTGCAGCTGGGAACTTCCGTTCTTTTCGGCCTCGACGGTGAGACGCGGGACAGTATCGACGAGACCATCCATGAAGTGGGCCGTCTCATCGACGACAAGCTGATCGATCTGGCCAGCCCGAACATACTCACCTACCACCCCGCGACACCGGTCACGCGCCAGCACGGCATGCAGGACCAACTCGACTACCACTCCCCGCGCATCGACAACCGAAAGCCCTATATTTATTTCGAGGAAGCTTTTCCCGGTGTCGTCTCCGTCCTCCTCACCGAGGACGACATCTGGCACATTCACAGGGAGACCGAGAAGCGCTGGGGCGGGGCCCGCAACGATGCCGCCGCAGTTCCTGTCGACAGTCCCCAGCAGGTCCACGCCGGACCATGACGACACCTGAAGGTGTCCAGAGGCTCCGGACATGGCTCACGGGACCTGCCCACCCGGAGTGAGGTTTGGGGGTGGTGGGTGGTCGGGGTGGGGGTTTGTGCTGGGGGTGTCCGGGGTTCGGTGAGTTTGATCTTTGGTGCCGAGGGTTTCGCTGTGCGCTACCTAGGGCGTGCAGGTGGACGCCCACAGCGCGGGCGGGCCTTCGCGGGCCAGGCCGCCGGGCTGGCCCGTCTTGCGGAGGCTGCGCTCCCCGGCGGCCTCCGAACGGGGTCCTGCAATTCCCTCAGCAGATGCAATGTCACACGTGATATGAATGCGCCGAACTCGTCCGCCTGGCCGGAAGGTGACGCATGATCCGCCCGCTCCGCACTCCCGCCGACTACCCAGCGCTGGCCCGGCTCCTCGCCGTCACCACCGACGCCCTCGCCGGCGAGGACGCCGCACTCCCCAGCACCGACGCGCTCACCGCCGGCCCCGACGGCAGGCTCATCGGCCATGGCCGGATCCGCCTGCTCGCCGAGGACCGGGCCGGCCGGGCCGTCGGTTACGCCACCGCCTGGCGCGCTCCCTGGACCCCGCCCGGCGACATCGCCTCGTACATCACGGCCGATTCCCCCGACCTCCACCTCGCCCTGGTCGACGCGCTCGCCGGCTGGGCCCGCACCGTCGGTGCCGCCCGTCTGCTCAGCGAACTCCCCGACAGCGGACTCCACCTCCTCCCATCCCTCCTCGACCGCGGCCACACCGTGGACGCCCACATCCGCTCGGCCACCACCGCTCTTCACCCCTCTGCCGGCCCGCTCCCCGCCGCCCCGCCCGGCGTCCGACTCACCACGCTCGCCACCACCACCGCCCCCGACCCCGTCCGACAGCTCCACGCCCTCTACCTGGCCACCCTTCCCGACAATCCCGGCCACGCCGACGCGCTCCCCGACTACGACCAGTGGCACACCGAGACCCTCACCGGTGCGGCCCACCGCCCCGACTGGATCCACCTTGCCGAACACCAGGACCGCCTGGTCGCCGTCACCGCCGCCCACGCCACCCCCGACCCCCGCACGTGCCACCTCACCTACACCGCAGTCGCCCGCCCCTGGCGCCACCGCGGCCTCGCCCGCACCCTCAAACTCCACGCCCACCACCACCTCGCCCAGGCCGGCCTGCGCACCGCCCGCACCGAGGTCGCCGCCGCCAACACCGCGATGACCACCCTCAACACCACCCTCGGCTACGCCTGGCACCCCGGCCACCACCGCCTGGTCCTGCCACTCTGACCCCCACCCGGGACGGCGACGCGACACCCCCACCTCGCGACGCCGGCCGGGCCCAAAGACCAGCCCCACCGAACCCAGCCCCCACCCCCGGCCCGGGATACGGCGTAGGCCGGCTCACGGTGCGGCCGGCCGACTGGCGGGGCGTGTCCTCCCAACTGGGCTGTATTCCAGAGGTCGGTCCGCCTGTCTCCCAACAAGGCTCGCGGCCTTGAAGCATTGCCGGTGGCAGGGCAAGGAGTGCCGTGGCGTGGCCGGGCCGGCCAGCCGAGGCTTCAGTCAGTGGTGCTGGATCCACCAGACAGTGAGGGAGACGAGCGAGGAGCCTGCCGAGTAGGCAGCTCCGCGCAGGACTTCGCTGCGAAGGCGCGCGCTTCCGGTGAGGGCGGTTGGCCAGGGCGTTGCCGCTACTCGCCGCCGGGGTGAGCTGCAACTGCGCGCGCCCCGGTCGGGGCGGGTGAGGCTCAGGACGACCAACCCGCTGGCGAAGACGGAGGCGGAGAGGAAGACGAGCGACAGGACAATAAAGAGCTGCATGGTTACCCCCTTGAGGTATGTCTGACGAGGGCTCCAATGAGCTCGCCGATCCGCTGCCTCTGGGCGAGGACCTTCTTCTGGGGCCGGCCAAGTTCGGCCTCGGCGTTCAGCGCGCGTTCGCGCCAGGTCGCCTCGATCTGGTCGTGCTGCTGCTGGGCCTGGCGGTCGTGGCGGCTGCGGCTTTCGGTGACCGCGTTCGCCACGAGCGCGCGGGCCTCGGTGTTCTCGTAGAGGAACGTGGCGGACACGCCGGCGCGCTGGGCGATGCCACGGATCGTGGGCCGGCCGCGTTCGCGGCGGAGCTGGCCGATCGCGGTGGCGACCTGGGACAGCTTCCGCTACGTCTGGCCGCGGCGGGCGGCGATGGCGGCCGCGGTGCTCGCTGCTGGAGCTGACCGAGAAGGCCGGCCCCGACCGGCTGGAGTGCCCGCGGTGGAGCGGGACCGCGCCGAGAGGGACTTGGGCCCGCTGGTGCTGCCCGCCCCGACCAAACGGGAGCTGATGGCCGCGCTGGTCTCCGCCCCGGATGACCCGTGGTGGGAGACGCGGGTGCACCCACCACAGACCGTCCCGGTACCCGGGCGGCACAGCCACCCCGCGGCGCCGGCGGATCACCGTGCCCATCCAGGCGATCAGCGGCCCGCCGAAGTCGACCGCCACCAGCGGCCCCAACCATTCCCGTCCCACCCGCTCGCCGAGTCGCCGACAGAACGCCCCGTCCGCCGGCAGCGCCCGAGGCCGCCCGGCCCCGCTGTCCTGCCACACCAGCTCGGCCATCACCGGATCCAGCAGCGCGGCGGCGACCTCCACCACCTCCGGGAAGACCGCCGTATCCCGAACCAGCGCCCGCCACCGCCAGCGGTGGGAGCGGGTCTGTGCTCGGCATGGGCGGTGGCTGCTGGACGCGGACGCGGACCAGGCGCTGGAGTGCCTGGACTTGCGCGGCCTGCCCGAGGTCATCGAGGCGCAGCACCCGACGCCGTTCCGCTCCACCTGGCGTCCCTGCAGGTCACAGCCCCACCTGCTGCCAACTCAGATGAGACGGACGGGACTCCTGTGCCATTGGCCCTGCGGCTATGCTCCCAGCGCATGAACGCCGCATCGTCCGAGCCCTCCGCGCCGCTCCAGCAGCCTGGAACCACCGAAGCGCCGGCGGACGACGATGCGTTTGCAACTGACCTGCCCGATCCCGAAACCGTGATTCGCGAGACTGACTGGGCGAGCCTGGAGTGCGGATTCGGAGACCCGCACTGGGTGTCGGCCGGCCTGCAGGACGTGCTGCACCTGGACCCGGCCGTCCGGCGGGAGGCGCAACGGGGCCTGCGCGGCGCCTTGCACGCCGAGGGTGGGCAGGCACTGCCCACCACTGCGCCGGCGGCCACGTACCTGGCTGGCCTGCTCGCTGATCCCCGGACCATCGAGGCGCTTGACCTCCCTGACCCGGACACCCCCGGTCGGTCGATGCGCGCGACCCTCCTCGATTTGCTCGGCCACTACTTCCTCTCCGCCAACAACCAGGCCGGTGTCTTGCTCGGGCATGGTCCGAACGAGACGGCCCTCCGATTCCTGCGGCCTGCCGTCCATCGGGTTGTCGCCCCGCTGCTCGACGATGAGGACCATTCGGTCCGCCATGCCTCCGTCTTCACGGCCGTCTCCCTGGTTGAGGATCCTCAGCTGGCACGGCACCGTGCAGAGCTTGCCGACCACGCCCGGCGTCTGTTGGAGGAGAGCGACCGATCCGATCATCGGGACGTCGCCCTCGACGGCCTGCGGACGTGGGGGCATGACACTGATGGCCTCGAAACCGAGGCGGACCGCGAGCGGCGGCTGCAACTCGCCATCGAACCGCCGTTCTGAGCCGTCGCAGGACGACAAGGCGTCCGGACGGGAGGCGGGCCCCACGGCAACGTCGGCGTTGCGTCCGTGCTGGTCGTGTTGGGGTTCGATCTCCGACGACGCGGTTGACCGTCTGGCAGCCGCGCTGCGCGCTCGCACCGGCGTCGAGGCTCCCGAACTGCTGGCCATGGCAGTTCTTGAAGGTCAGGGTCAGTGTGGACCGGTGCACTGGTCCGCCACTGCCGGCGGCAGCCGGGTCAACGACGGAGGCCTCTCCTTCCGCAACCCCGGCAACGCCTTCGCCCTGCCGCCCACCCGCCTGGCACGCGTGGCCGCCGCACTGAGCACCTGATCAGCCCGCTGAGATGAGACTTCACCCTCCAACCTCCAGGGGAGGGCGGGACGGCGAAGCATGCTGCGGGCCACGGCGGACCGGGAGCGCTACGCCCCGGCGCGTCGTCCGGTGCCCACGGCCCGTCGAGGTGGTGGACGAGTTCGGGCAGGTGCCCGTCCGGGGCGTTGCCGATGGTGATGGTGCGGGGCATCGCGAGGGCGATTGCGCCTACCGCGTTCAGGGCGAGGCCCTCGTCCTGGGTTGGGCCGTGTTCGTGGACCAGTGCCAGTCCGCTGAGGATGATGACGAGGTCCTCGTCCTCACCACCTTCCTCGTCGTCCTCGGGGTCCAGGTCCCGGCCGCAGGCCAGCACGGCAGCCGCGACCCGCGCCCGGTGCGGCGCGTCGACGCGCGCAGTCTGCGTCTCCGCCTGCGGGCCCTGCCGCGCGCGGGCGGCCGCGAAGGCGGCTCGTTCGGCGGCGAAGACCGACACCGCAGCCGGACGACCGTCGGCTTCTCCGTTCCCGCTGCCGCCGCGCTGCCGCCGCCGTTCCGGACCGTCGGTTTCTGGGTTCTCGTGTCGGGCTTCCGGGCCGGGCCGCCGCCACCCCGGGCCCCGTCGTTCCTGCCCGCCGGGCGGGGCGGATGGGTGCCCGAGCAGGGTCAAATCCCGTACCGCATAGCGCACTTGTCGCTTGCCCGGCGGCCCTTGCGGGCCACAGACTGGAGCTGGTCCGACAGGGAGAGGGGACCTCATGTGGCTGGTCCTGGTGCTTCTGCCGGGGGCGGGGACGGTGATGGCCGTGGCTGCCGTGCGCTGCTACGGCGCGTTGCGGAAGCTGCGCCGGGCCGAACGGCTCGCGGCCGGGCGGGCGTTCGACCTGGAATCGATCGAACTCGCCTTCCTGGCCGGGAAAGTGGGAGATCTGACCGTGGCGCAGATGTACGAGGGCGGCCGGCTGGTCGCCGCCCGCTCCGGTGACGTCATGCTGACCACGCCCGCCGCGGCTGGTACCGGTGCGGCGACCGGGGACGGTGCCGGAGACGGGTTCGAGGCGGTGGTCGTGCGCTCGCTCAGGTCCGCGCGTACCGGCGATCTCAAGACGCTGTTCAGGGCGGTGGACCGGTCTCCGGAGGCGAAGGCCCTGCGCGCACGGCTCGCGGCGCGGGGCCTGGCCGACGACGAGGAACTGGTCGAACGCTTGTGGCGGGTGAACCGGCGGACGCCGGCGCTGGGCGGCGCGGCGGTCGCCATGTCTTTGGCCACCGTGGCATGGACGAGCCCGCACCGAGGGCTCTGGCCCGTCCCGCTGGCGGTCTTCCTGCTGTCTCTCGTGGCCGTTCTGTGGATTAACCGCGTGTCGTGTCCGTCGTTGCGCACCGCCACCGGGCCGGGAGAACGGGTACTGGAGGCCGCCCAGGCGGCCGAACCCCGCCGGCACGGGACGGCTGCCGTGGCCCTGTGGGGACTGAGCGCCCTGCACGCCGACCACGACCTGCGCACCTGCGACGCGGCCTCCGGTGCCCGGAGCCTGGAGGCCGCGATGCGGGAGCGCCTCCATGAGTGCTCGGGCGGTCATGGCTGCGGCGAGTGAGGCCGTCGGTGTCGCGGCGGGCGGTGGGTAGTACCGCGGTGTTGCCGGCGGCCAGTGCGGTGGTGTGCCGGTAGAGCGTGTCGCGGGCCGTTCTCGACAGCAGGTCGCGTACCAGCGGTGTCGAGGCGGCGGCGACGAGTTCGGCCTCGGCGGCCGTGAACGCCTCGTCGTCCCGGCGCGGCCCGGGACCGGTGTGCGGACCGGAGGGGTCCGGTGCGGTACCGGCCTCGGCGGGGGTCTGCTTCTCGTTCCGGCTCGGCCGGGGGCGGGTGTGGGGGCCGGTCAGTTCCGGTCGGCGACGCCGGCCTCCAGGACGGAGACCACGGCGAACAGCGAGAAGCAGACGGCGCCGAGGCCGACCAGGACCCGGGCCGCGACCATCACGTCCGGGTCGGCCGACTCGAACAGGAACGCCGACATGAACAGGCACAGCAGTGTGGTGCCGACCGGGACCAGCGGGGCGCGGCCGGCCGGCGGCGCGGCACGGCGCCAGCCGATGGCGAGCAGCAGCACCGCGCTCAGCACTGTCCAGCACAGCAGACCCAGCCCGATCTGCACGTACCCGGTGGCCAGTTGACCGGGCCGGGGGTCCAGGGCGACGACGACCAAGCCCCCGGTGATGTCCATGGCACCGAGCACGGCGGCCGGGACGAGCCACCAGACCCGCTCCCGCCGGGTGTACGTGTTCCGGATCTGCCGCAGCAGGGTGATCACCAGCCCGATCAGGGCGGTGCAGACGATCGCCTGGTCGACCACCACGTGCCCGGCCGTGAAGCGCCCGTCCGAGTCCCCGCCGCCCCCGTTGGCCAGCATGACGATCGCCCACGCCCAGGCGGCGGCGGCCGCAAGGACGGGGACCGCCACCAGCGCCCGGGCCGCGGACCGGCCGAACGGCGCGGGCGAGCGCGGCGGGGAACCCTCCGGCAGGACGGCGTTCTGCCCGATCAGCGTGAAGCGGGTGGCGACCGCGGCCACCGACGAGACGCACACGCAGACCAGGCCGATGCCGAGGACCACGCTGCCGGCCACGAAGTCGGCCACCGGCCGGTGGCTCTCCGCCAGCAGGCCCAGCCCGTAGCCGACGGCGGCCCCGGCGACCGCGAAGCCGAACGCCGGGTAGCCGATCCGGTCCAAGGCGCCGAAACGGCCGATCAGTTGCCGCACGACGGTCGCCGCGACGGCGAACAGGCAGAGACAGACGGCGGCCAGGAAGACCAGCGTCAGGCCCGCGACCCGGGCGCTCGGCCCGGTGGAGTGCGCGAGGACGTAGCCGCCGAGCGCGGCCGACACCGCGCCCATGAGCAGCGGAATCGCCCGGAGCAGCACGCTCATTCCGTGGTTCACCAGGTCTCCTCGTTCCCTCGCGCCCGCCGGTTCCGGGCGGCAGCCAGTGTTCAGCCCGCCGGGTCTCCGGCCGGGACCCCGGCGGCGGGTGTCCACGGATTTCGTCCGATCGGCTCACGGCGACACCCGCCGTGCGGGGCCCCGGCGGTGGCCTGCGATGCTGTCGGCGGACACGGCGTGTGAGTGGGTGGGGTGGTGTCAGCTGGATGGTCAGCAGCGTGCTGATCGAGGGGAAAGGGCCACTGGACTCGGTTTTTGTTTGAAGACGCCACGGACCTTGGCTGTCATGAGGTGACCAATCTGCTGTCACATCCCGCTGATTGGACCAAGCACACCAGGACCGTGGCTGACACAAGGACGCTCGTCCCTGTGCGGCCGGCCGTGGTGGGGGAGTGGGCTGGTACCCATGACCGCTGCGCCTTTGCCCGTGCCGCCCGGCCGCAGGCCCCCCGGCGGTCCGGCGGCGCCCGCCCGCCAGCCGCCGCCCCGCGGCCGGCCTGCGGGACCCACGCACGGGAGCGGCAACCCGTAGAGCCCGGCCCGGGAGCGTGCG
>NZ_JBSHAP010000063.1:0-52977 GCF_053611565.1 Kitasatospora sp. NPDC054795 | reverse complement strand
CGTCAGGGCCGGGCCGCGCGTCGGACCGGCCCTGACGGCACCTCGGCTTGCTCAGTCGGCCACCAGGGTCTGCGACAGGATGTTCCGGTACACCTCCGCGAGGCTGCGCCCGGGCTCCAGGCCCAGCTCGCTCACCAGCCATCTGCGGGTGCGGTGGAACACGTCCAGCGCCTCGGTCTGCCGGCCGTTGCGGTAGAGCGCGAGCATGAGCTGCTCGGTGAACCGCTCCCGACCGGGGTACTGGGTGGTGAGCTGCTTCAGTTCGGAGATGATGCCGCGTTCCTCGCCGAGCGCGAGTTTCGCGGCGATCAGATCCTCCCGGGCGCTCAACCGCTGTTCGTCCAGGTGTGAGGCTTCCAGCTGAAGCCTCGGGCCCTCGTAGAGGTCGAGCAGCGCCGGGCCCCGCCACAGGCGGAGCGCCTCCTCGAGCAGTCGTACGGCCTCCTCCGGCCGGGCGGCCGCGGCGGCGGCGCCACCGCGTTCGGCCAGCGACAGGAAGCGGTTCGCGTCCACCGCCTCCGGCGGCAGGTCGAGCAGGTAGCCGCCGTGGAGCGTGTGCACCAGCTGGTCGCCGGTTACCGACTCCAGGAACTTCCGCAGCCGCCCGATGTTCGCCTGCAGCGCGTTCCTGGAATTCTCCATCCTGCGGTCGGCCCAGAGTTGGTCGATCAGGTGGTCGAAGCCGACCGGCTGCCCGGGCGCCAGCGCGAGCAGCGCCAGCACCGTCCGCACCCGCTTCGACGCGAGGTTGTGCCGCCGGCCGTCCCGTACCACCGTCAGCGAACCCAGTAGCTGTAACTCCATGTCCTCCCCCGTCCTTTCAGTCCGACTCGGTCGGTCGAGGCGCTCAGGTCATCGAGACGACCACCTGGCGCGTCCCGGTGAACGCCTCGCGCCCGTGCAGCACCCGCATGTTGTCGACCACCATGACGTCGCCGGGCTGCCACGGCACGGCGACCTTGTTGCGCGCCATGGCCAGCCGAACCTCGTCCAGGTCCTCGGCCGGGATCTCGCTGCCGTCGCCGTAGGTCGCCCAGTGCGGCAGGTCGTCGACCCGGTCGACCACCGAGCGCATCACCTCCGCCTCGGCGTCCGGCAGGTTGGACAGGTGCCACTGGTCCGCCTGGTTGAACCAGACCGGTTCGCCGGTGTCCTGGTGGTTGCGCACGCTCGGCCGGTGCTGTCGGACCCGCACGCCACCCTCGTCGGTCCACTCGTATTCGGCCCCGGCCTCGGCCAGGAACTTCTCCACCACCGTCCGGTCGTCGGTCTCGTAGGTCGACTGCCAGGACTTGCCCAGGCCGAGGCCGCCGTGCAGGTGCTGACGGTAGGCCACACCGCGGCTGACGTAGCGCTCGCGGACCGCCGCCGGCAGGTCGGCGAGCAGCGCCCGTCCGTCGCAGACCGGCGTGGCGCCGCCGCTCTCGGCCGCCACCACGCAGTGGAAGAAGAGCCGGCTGGGCCATTTGTGGGCGTAGGACATCTCGTTGTGCAGGCTGATCTCGAAGCGCGCCGGGTACTCGGTGGAGGTGAAGACGCCCTCCGCGACGGCGCTGCGGGGGGTGTCCCCGCCCCGGTAGCTGGCCAGCAGCGGGTGGCCGAATCGGGTCACCGTCCGGTGGAAGGCGTCGATGTCGGGCAGTCCCAGGCCGCGGATCAACAGGGCACCGTGCTCGGCCAGTCGGGCTTCGAGCACGGTGCGCAGCCCGGCCGTGGTGTCGTCGAGGTCGAGCTCGGGAGTGCGGTCGAGCCGAAGGACCGCCAGCGTCGTTCCGCCGTTGCTCACTGTGTCGATGTGCATCCGCCTGCCTCCAATGGAAGGGGGGTGATCCTGCTGCAACAGGATCACCCCCCCGATCTATCGAGGACATATATTCGATTGTCGGTGGCCGGGTCGGCGGCCGGGTCGGCGGCCGCCCGGACCGGCGCTAGTGGTTCGCCGGCAGGCTCCGGTCGGGCCGGGCGTTCGCCGCAGCCGAGGTGCCGACCGCGGCGAGGGGAGCGTGCCGGCGGCTCGTGGGGCCGGACCAGTTCAGCCGGGGGCCGATCAGCTTCAGCAGGGACGGCATCACCATCAGGCGCACGATCACCACGTCCACCAGGACCGCCACGCAGAGGCCGAATCCCAGCTGCTTCATCTCCAGCAGGCTGGTGAACATGAAGCTGACGAAGACCGAGACCATGATGAAGGCCCCGCCGGTGACCACGCCGGCCGATCGGCCGAGCCCCTCGACCAGTGCCTCCGTCGTCGAACTTCCCTTCTGCATGGACTCCTTGATCCTGCTGACCATGAAGACGTTGTAGTCGGTGGAGAGCCCGAAGAGGATCACGAAGAGGAAGATCGGCACGCGGGAGACGATGCTGCCGTCCGCGTGGTGGCCGATCAGGTCGGTGACCGGGCCGGACTGGAAGACGCCGACCAGCATGCCCAGCGCGGCGACCGAGGAGAGCACGTTCAGCAGCGTGCAGAGCAGGGCGATCAGGACCGAGCGGAAGGCGGCCAGCAGTACCGCGAAGCTGAAGAGCAGCAGGAGGCCGATCACCCAGGGCAGTTCGCCGAGCTGACGGTCCAGCACGTCCTTGTTGCGTGCCACGTCCCCGGTGACGGCGGTACGCAGGTCGCCGGACCGGTGCGCGGTGGCCGGCACCAGGTCCTGGCGCAGCCGGTCCAGGGCCTGTGCGGCCTGGGGGCTGTCGATCGCGTAGGGGGTGGTCACGGTGAGCGACTGGGTGGTGCCGTCGGCGGAGCGCAGCGTGGTGGCCGGCAGTCGGCCGGCGGTGAGCAGCGGGTCCGCGGCGGCGGCGGAGGACAGTGCGCCAATGGCGGCGTCCGCCTGGGTGGCGGGGCCCTGGACGACAGCGGTGTAGGCGGCTCCCGCGGACGGGAAGTGGGCGACCATCCGGTCCCTGGCCTGCACCGCGGGGACCTTCGGCAGGGTACCGACCTCGGTCGAGATCAGCCGCATTCCGAGGGCCGGCAGGGCGAGCGCGCCGATGACCACGAGTCCGGTGACCAGGGTGCGGCCGGGGTGGCGGACTGCGGGACCCAGCAGTCGCGGCCAGAGCCTCCCGGGGTCGGAGGACTGCTTCGCCAGACGACCCAGCAGCGGCAGGCGGGGGCGGTCGAGCACCCGGCCGAGTTTGACCAGCAGGGCCGGGAGGACGATGACCGATCCGGTCATGACGATGAGGACCACGATGATCGAGCTGATCGCCAGCGAGGAGAACACCACGTCGCCGATGGCGAACAGGGAAGCCATCGCGAGCATCACGGCCGCTCCGGCGACCAGCGCGGCCCGGCCCGCGGTGGCGGCCGCCAGCTCGATCGCCGCGCTGTCGTCGAGCCGCCCGCCGCTGCGGGCCCGCTCCTCCCGGAAGCGCTTGGTCACGAGCAGCGAGTAGTCGACGCCGACCGCCATGCCCATCAGCAGGATGAGGTTGTTGTTGGTGCCCACGCTCGGGAAGACGTGCGAGAAGAGCGAGGACAGGCCCATCGCGGCGGCGACCCCGGAGAGCGCCAGCAGGACCGGGACCCCGGCCGCCACGACCGCCCCGAAGACCACCATCAGGATCACCAGGGTCAGCGGCAGGGTGAGCTGCTCGCCCAGGGCGAGGTCCTTGCTCATCTGCTTGCCCACGTCGACCGACATCGAGGCGTGGCCGGTCTGCACCACCTGGACGGTCGGGTGGGCCGCCTGCACCTCGGCGGTCCGGGCAACCACGTCCTTGATCGCCGCGCCCACCGCCACGTCGTCGCCGCGCATGGTCAGCGGGACCAGGTAGGCCTGTCCGTCCGGGGCGCGCAGCGGGTCGCCGACCCGGCTGACGGCCGGTAGCGCGGCCATCCGGTGGCCCACGTCCTGGGCGGCCGCCTCGGCCGCGGAGACGTCCAGGGAGGCGCCCCGGGCGGTGATGACGACGTTTTCGACGATCGGCTGCGGGATGCCGCCCGCCTCGGCCATGGCCTCGGCCCGGCCGGCCTCGCCGACGCGGTAGTCGGTGGTGTCGGCCATGCGGGTGCCCGCGGCGGAGCCGACGGCCAGGCAGACCACCACCAGCAGCAGCCAGCTGACGATGGCGCGCCACGGGTGCCGTGCGCTCCAGACGGCCAGTCGAACGGTCAAGCGTTGTGCGGTCATGACGCCCCCAGACATGCCGGTGTTTGCGGTTTCACCTGTAAGTCGATGCTGACAGGTGAATGCTTGGGCCGTCAACTGTTAATCGGCTACCAAATGCAAGCGCCCCGTGACCCGGGGGAATCGGTCACGGGGCGCAGCTATGGGGGATGTGATCACCAGGAGCGGCTCCTGGCGGGGGCTGCGGCCGGTTCGCACGAGGGCGGTGCCGCATAGGCTTCGGCCAGCAGCTCGGAGACGTAGGCGACCTGTCCGGGGCCGTCGCTGAGGTAGCCGCCGGCGCCCAGCAGTTGGACCTGGGCCCGGTCGCAGTGGGTCAGTTGTCGGTGCAGGTCGTCCAGGAGGGCGCTCGGCAGGGCGGCCGCGTCCAGTTCGTCGAGGGTGGCCCGCACCTCCAACTGCTCGGTCAGCGACTCGGCGACGGCCGCCTTCACCAACTGCTGCTGGATCAGCGGGGTGTCGCCGACCCGCCGGTCGGCCAGGTAGCGCAGGGCCGCGTCGCGCAGGCCCTCCGAGATGCCCAGCCGCAGCCAGGCCAGGCCGTAGCCGAAGGCCCTGCCGGCCCGCTGCGGGTCCGGCCTCCGGTCGGAGCCCTCGAACCGGCGGCTGTCGTGCCCGGGGTGGTACAGCAGGGTGACCGCGCCGCCGGGCAGCTCCACGTCGCCCAGCGGCTTCGGCCGGTCGCCGGCGCCCTCCGGTTCCCGCGGGACGGCTGCGATCCGGTCCGCCGCAACCACTGCGTGGCCGTTCGGGCCGTAGCCGATCCCGTCGCGCCGCAGGGCCTCGCCGAGCAGGGTGAGCGCCGGGGCCAGCCCCTCCGTCCGGGCGGCGCGATGGATGCGGGAGCAGTCCTGCCGAGTCAGGGCCGGGCCTGTGCTGGTGGTCATGTCGCCTCCGCGGCTCGGTCCAGCGTGCAGAGCGCGAGGTCGCCGGTGGTCTCGTCGTGGTCGACCAGGACCACGGTCCGGGCCGCCGGCTGCCCGGCCAGCCGACCCCAGAGCCGCGCGGTGGGATAGCCGGGCGCGGTGCCGACCGCGTCCGGGTGGTCGGGCAGGTCCCGCCGGGTGACGATGCCGGGGCCGGCCAGGACGTTGACCTGCTCGGCGGCCGGTAGCAGCGCGGCCAGCCGGTCGCGCAGCCGCTCGACGCGGACCCCGGGGTGGATCTCGGTCCGGGGGGCGCCGAGGGCGCCGTCGCGGGTCAGCAGCATCGCCACCCCCGCGTCGCCGGCCAGGTCGCGGCCGGTGGCGTAGGGGAGCGTCGCCTGGTCCAGGACGAGCACCAGGACCTGCTGGTAGTCGTGCCGGCGGGCGTACGCCTGGGCGAGCCGCAGGGCGGTGAAGGGCGTGCACGGCCCCTGTTCGGAGAGTGAGAACGCGAGCGGCCCGTGCGGCCAGGCGTCGGACAGGTAGGTCGCGGCGGCGGCCCGGCAGTCCAGGTCCGGGGTGGTGTGCGCGACCACGGCGAGGTCGACCCGCGTCTTGGTCGCGCCCAGGGACTCCACGAGCGCGCGCGACATCGCGGCGAAGGTGTTCCCCGCGCCGGAGCCGGTCAGCTCGGGCCGGTAGTCGATGCCGTAGGCGCCGGTGAGGTCGGTGAAGTGGCGCTCGGAGAAGGCGTCGTCGATCCGGGTCGTGCCGGTGCCGAAGACCCGGTGGGTGATCCCGGCCAGCCGCAGCGGTGCGGCGGTCTGCCGGTCCCGGGTCCGCGCGAGGACGGGCGCGGCCGTCTGGTACATGCTCAGGCACTCATCTCTGTGATCAGGAAGTCGGCCAGCGATCGCAGCGACTCGAAGTGGGACATCTCCAGGTGGTCCGTGTCCAGTTCGATGTCCAGGGCCTCCTCCAGCTCCATCAGCAGCTCGAAGACCCCGCTGGAGTCCAGGCCCACCTGGTCGAAGAGGCGGGACTCCTCGGTGAGTTCGGGGAGCCCGTCGCCGAGCACCGCGGTGAGCGCCCGGCCGATGACGGCCACGAGCTCGGCGCGGTCGAGGGCGGTGGTGGTGTCGCTCATGGTGGGTTCCTTTCAGGAGACGGTGGTGTGGACGTCGAGTTCGACGAGGTGCTGGCGGTCCAGTAGGTCCTGGGGCCGGTCGCGGTCGCGGACCAGGGTGGCCCGGCCCTGCCAGACCAGCACCTCGGCGGGGTGTCCGTGGCTGAGGAAGAGCACCGGCGAGGCGCTGGGTCCGTACGCTCCGGAGCGCAGCACCCCGACCAGGTCTCCGGGGCGCACCGGCGGCAGCGCGACCTTCTTGCCGAGCGTGTCGTTGGGGGTGCAGAGCGGACCGGTGACGTTCCAGCGCTCGGTGGCCGGCTCACCGATCCGGTTGAGCAGCGCCATCGGGAAGTTGCGCTTGACGAAGGAGCCGATGCCGACCGCCGCCATGTGGTGGTTGGTCCCGCCGTCGGCGACCGCGAACTTCTCGCCCATCGACTCCTTCACGTAGCGCACGCGCACCACGTAGGTTCCGGCCATGGCGGTCAGGTAGCGGCCCAGCTCCATCACCATCCGGGTGCCGGGGTGGCGCTCGACGAACGCGTCGATCAGCGGGTTCACCCGGGCGGCGAGCGCGTCCAGGTCGAGGTCCTGCTCGCCGTCGAAGTAAGCCACCCCGAGTCCGCCGCCGATGTCCACCAGCTCCAGCGGGAAGCCCAGCCGCTGCGAGACGCGCTCGGCCAGCTCCAGGATCCGCTCGGTGTTCTCGGCGACCGCCTCGGCGCCCAGGATCCGGGTGCCCATGTAGACCTGTACGCCCATCAGTCGGACGCCCGGATGGCGCTCGGCCAGGTCGCCGGCCGCGAGCAGCTGGGCCTCGTCGATGCCGAACTGGCGCGGCTTGCCGCCCATGGTGAGCCCGGATCCCTTGACCGCGAACTCCGGGTTGACCCGCAGCACCACGTCGACGGTGCGGTCGCGGGCGGCGGCCAGTTCGTCGATCACGGCGAGCTCCCCGAAGGACTCGCAGATGATCGCGTGAACCCCCTCGTCCAGGCAGGCCGCCAGCTCCTCGGGGCTCTTGCCGGGGCCGAGGAAGAGCATGTCGCGCGGGGCGACGCCGGCCCGGCGGGCGGTGGCCAGCTCGGTCAGCGAGGAGAGCTCGGCACGGGCGCCGAAGGCGTGCAGCAGCGCGCAGACCGAGACGTTGGGGTTGGCCTTGAGCGAGTAGAAGATCTCCAGGCCCGGGTGCAGCCGGTCGCGGACCGCGGTGATCCGCTCGCGCAGCACCTCGCCGTCGTACAGGTAGAGCGGCGTGCCGAACTGCTCGGCCAGTTCGGTGACACCGAGGCCCTGGATCTCGAACTCGGCGGGCCCTGCGGACTGTTCAGCGGACATGGGCTGCTCCTAGGACCCGGATCCGGGCGGCGAGGCGCTCGTCCAGGTCGTCCAGTTCGGCGGCCGAGCCGGCCACCACGATGCCGTAGAGGCGGCCGTCGAAGGGCTCGCCCGGCCTGACGTCGAGACCCGCGTTGACGGTCGCGAAGTTGTTGACCAGCAGGCCGCTGCCGGCCGGGTCGGTGAGCAGGAGGTCGCCGAGCAGCTCGCGGAGCCGCTCGAAGCCGAGCCGCCCGTCCAGCCGCACCGGGTAGTACCGGGCCAGCGCGGCCCGGCCGGGGCCGACGAAGGCCTCCTGCAGCCTGGTCTGGTAGGTGGACATGTTGTTGCGGGCGTTGATCTCGATCACCGGGTGGACCCCGCCGTCAGCGGTCAGGATTGCGTCCACCCCGACGACCCCGTAGTAGCCGTCGGCGGCCAGCCGCGCGCCCAGCAGGGCCGCCGCGCGGGTGATGAGGGCGAGCTGGTCCGATGTCAGCTCGGCGGGGAAGCGGTGGCCCTTGTGCACGCCGCCCTCGGTGAGCGCCCGCTTGACGAAGTCGAAGTGCACCGAGCCGTCCCGACCCACCGTGAACTGGTAGTTCAGGTCGCCGTGGTTCTCCACCCACTCCTCGACCACGAAGGCGATGTCCGGTCGGCCGGAGCGCTCCACCTTGGCCGAGAGCATCTTCAGCACCCGGTCGGTGCGGCGTTCACCGTCCAGCACCACCAGGCCCTTGCCGGAGACCCCGTACGCTTCCTTGACCACCGCGCGGCGGCCTCGGGCCAACAGGCCCTTGGCGTCCTCCAGGGCGGCGGCCAGCTCGGGCAGCGTCTCACAGGTCCAGCCGGCGGGCTGGGGCAGGCCGAGCTGGTCGGCGAGCCCGCGGCTGTAGACCTTGCTGTTGACGGCCTTGCACAGGGCCGCGTCGGGCGTGGCCAGCGGCAGGCCGGTGCGCCGCGCGAGCAGTTCCTCCAGCGGGGAGGTGCCGTGCGGCAGCAGCCGGGCGCCGGACGCGCCGAGCGCGGACAGCCGGTCGAGCAGGGCCGGGTCGCCGAGCACGTCGGCCGTGACGGTCCGTTCGAACCGCTGGTCGGCCGCGACGTGCAGCTGCGGCAGGCCCACGCCCAGGTCGGTGAGGTAGTCGAGATAGGCCGGGTCGGGCAAGGTCTTGAGCACCACGTGGTCGCCCGGCCGCCCCAGCAGCAGGGCGAACTCGTCCATCCGGTTGACCACCGCGGTGCCGGAGTCGGCGGAGAAGCGCGGCAGCGTGTGTTCACCGGCCGCCCACTGCTCCTCGACCTCGAAGTTGCCGAGAAGGACCAGCGGGGCGTTCGGCACGCCCAGCGCCGTGCGCAGCCGCTGCGTGAAGTCGGGCACCGGCGGCGAGGCCGGCGCGACCGGGGGTGCGGTCAGGGAATCGGTCATGGCGTCCTCCAGCCGGCTCAGTGCTCGAAGACCATGGCCGCGAAGGCCTGGCCCAGGCCGGCGGAGGTCATCAGGTACTTGTCGCCCGGCTTGAGCCGGCCGAGCCGGCTCGCGCTCTGGTGGTTGATGAAGGGGTCGGCGCAGAAGCAGTGCCCGGTGGCCGGGATGTTGTCCAGGAAGAGCTTCTCGTCGGGAAGCCCGAGCCGGTCCCCGGTCATCGTCCAGGAGACCCGGTTGACGTTGTGGGGCAGCACCAGGTCGAGGTCCTCCACACCGATCCCGGCCTGTGCGCAGGCGGCCAGCACGACCTCCTCCAGAGCGTCCTGGTAGATCTGGCGGGCCTGCTTGGCGATCTCGGGCGTCATGTCGATCTGCCCGTCGGGGCGGCCGTGGATCCGGCTGGCGTAGCCGAGCATCTTGTCCCGGTCGCCGGTCGCGCCGACCAGGGCGGCGGCCATGCCCTCGCCCATGATGGACACGTCGGCCACCCACTGCGAGAAAGGGGTGAGCGTTTTGTCCCCGAAGAGCACCAGCGCCAGGGCGTCGGGGTCGCCGTCCTCGGCCAGCAGGGTGGCGGCGACGTCCAGGGCGAGCAGGCCGGTGGCGCAGCCGTGGTCGGCGACCGCGAAGGTCTCCGCCCGGGTCAGGCCGAGCTCGGCGCGCAACTCCTGGACCGGGCTGAGCGGATAGGGCGCGGTGGTCCGCAGGCCCTTGGCCCGCACGATGTAGCGGACCTGCTCCTCCCGGCCGGGCAGCTCCTCCAGCTTGCCCACGGCGGCGAGCATCAGCTCGACCTCCGACTGCGCGGACTGGCAGATGCGGTCCAGGCCGTAGAGCCGGGTGAACCGGCGGATCTGCTGATCGCTCAGCGAGAGCCCGTCCTGGAGCGCGGAGACCGGGACGGTCTCCGGGAGATGGCTCGATACCGCCAGCAGCGCCGGCGATCCGGTCGAACCGGGCTTCTTCATCGGCTTCCTCCGCCTCCGACTGCACGGTCGTTTGATTGCTCGGCAAGCTAACCGGCCCGGCTGACGAGGTACTGACATTGCGCTGACCCGGTCACCTCCGAGATCGCGTCAGTTACCGGTCAGCACCCGGTCAGTGGAATTCCCAAGCATGGGCAGCAGTCAGATCGTCATGCGTCGTTTGCCAGGGAGCGTGGAGCTCATGTCCGAACTGCCGCCGACCTTCGCGGTGATCCCGGGTTCGCAGGTCAGCCGAGTGCTGCGCGGACGGGAGAAGCAGGTCATCGAACTGGTCGAGGAGGCATATCGGCTGCACGGGACGGGCCGGACCGTCAACCCGCCCTCGTACTTCCTGCGCTTTCCGGACCGGCCGGACTCGCGGATCATCGCACTGCCGGCCTCGGTGGGCGGCACGGTGGGCGTGGACGGCCTGAAGTGGGTCTCCAGCTTCCCCCGGAACATCGACTCCGGGCTGCCCCGGGCATCGGCGGCGCTGCTGCTCAACGACCGTGCCACCGGATACCCCTTCGCCCTGCTGGAGGGGTCGGTGATCAGCGCCGCGCGGACCGCGGCCTCGGCGGCCCTGGCGGCGGACCTGCTCTCCCGGGACCGCGGCCGGCCGGCCCGGGTCGGCTTCGTCGGCACCGGACTGATCGCCCGCTACCTGCACACCTACCTGGTCGGCTCCGGCTGGGAGTTCGACCGGGTGGCCGTGCACGACCTCGACCCCCGGCACGCCGCGGGCTTCAGCGGCTACCTGGAGTCGGCCGGGCACACCGGGCAGGTCACGGTGTACGAGCAGGCCGAGGACCTGATCCGCGGCTGCGACCTGGTGGTCTTCGCCACCGTCGCCGCCACCCCGCACGTGTCCGATCCGCAGTGGTTCGCGCACAACCCCCTGGTCCTGCACGTCTCGCTGCGCGACCTGGCGCCCGAGGTGATCCTCGCCGCCACCAACGTGGTGGACGACGTCGAGCACTGCCTGAAGGCGAACACCTCGGTGCACCTCGCCGAGCAACTCGTCGGTCATCGGGAGTTCGTGCGCGGCACGCTCCATGACGTGCTGACCGGGGAGCTGCGGCCGGCCGGGGATCGGCCACTGGTCTTCTCTCCGTTCGGCCTCGGTGTGCTGGATCTGGTGGTCGGCAAGTTCGTCTACGACCAGGTGTCCGCCGCCGGCGACATCACGGTGGTGGACGGATTCTTCGACGAGACAACCCGCTACGGGAAAAGTTGACCAGCGGCCGCCGCGCCGTGGGTGGGAGTCGTCCTGTGCCAGTCATCAACACGCCCCAGGAATTCAACGTCGACGACCTCTACGTCGACCTCCAGTGGCTATCCGGCCACCCGCTCTACCTCAAGTGCGAGGGATTCAACTTCGCCGGTTCGATCAAACTCAAGGCCGCCGCCGAGATGCTCGCCGCGGCCGAGCGGGCCGGGCGGCTGTGCGCCGGAGCCCGCCTGGTCGAGAGCTCCTCGGGCAACATGGGCATCGCCATCAGCCTGATCGCGGCCGCCCGCGGCTACCGCTTCACCTGCGTCACCGACTCCCGCTGCACCGTGGCGGCCCGCCGACTGATGCGGGCCCTGGGTACCGAGGTGCTCGTGGTCACCGAGCCGGACCCGGTGGACGGGCTGCTGGGCGCCCGGCTGGCCGAGGTGCGCCGGCTCTGCGACGGTCCCGACGGTTACATCTGGCTCAACCAGTACGCGAACGAGGGCAACTGGCTGGCCCACTTCCAGACCACCGGACCGGAGGTGCTCAAGAGCTTCCCGGCCCTGGACGTGGTCTTCGTGGGCGCCGGGACCACCGGGACGCTGATGGGGTGCGCCCGCTACCTGCGTCAGGCCAAGCCCTCGGTCAAGGTAGTGGCGATCGACAGCGTGGGGTCGGTGACCTTCGGGACGCCGGCATCGCCGCGTTCGATCCCGGGTCTGGGCGCCGGAGTCCGGCCGCAGATCCTCGACGAGGACTTCGTCGACGAGGTCGTGCACATCGCCGAACCGGACACCCTGCGCACCTGCCGCCGGCTCTCCGCCCGGGGATTCCTGTTCGGCGGTTCGACCGGGACCGTGGTGGCCGGCGCGGCGGCCTGGCTGAGGGCCAACGACCCCGACCGGTCCGCCACCGCGGTCGCCATCTCCCCGGACCTGGGCGACCGCTATCTGGACACCATCTACAGCGACGAGTGGGCCGCCGAGACCTACGGGATCGACCTGGCCACGAGCGCGCCGACCGTGAGGAGCGCATCATGACCGGACCCACGGCAGCGGGCCTGGCCCTCTCGGCCGGCCAGGCCGACATCTGGTTCGACGAGAAGCTCAGCGGAGGCGGCAGCGCCTACAACACCGCCGGCTACCTGGACATTCGGGGCCCGCTCGACGTCGCCCTGTTCCGGCGCGCCGCACGGCAGTTGGTCGAGGAGGCCGAGTGCACCCGGATCAGGGTGCGGGAGACGGCCGGCGAGCCCCGGCAGATCGTGGAGCCGCTGGCCGAGCTGCCGTTCCGGGTGCTGGAGCCGGCCGGCGAGCAGGCCGCGCTGGCCTGGATGCGGGCGGACCTGAACACCGCGTTCGACCCCGAGCGGGGCCCGCTGTTCCGGCTGGCGCTGCTGCGCCTGGACACCGGGCGGGCCCTGTTCTACATGTGCATCCACCACCTGCTCTGTGACGGCTACAGCCAGGTGCTCTTCTGGCGGCGGCTGTCGGAGATCTACCAGGCGCTGCTGGCCGGGCAGGACCCGAGCGCCGGGGCGCTGCCGCCGCTGGGTGTGCTGCTGGACGGCGAGCGGGCCTACCAGGAGTCCGCGCAGGTCGCGCGCGACGTCGAGTACTGGCAGCGCAGGTTTCCCGACACCCCGGAGCCGGTGACCCTGGCCGAGCGGGACGCCGAGTCGGGGCCCGGCTTCGTGCGCAGCCGCTTCGAGCTGGCGGGGCCCTCGGCGGAAAGGCTGCGCGAGGTGGCCCGGCAGTCCGCGGTGACCTGGCCGACCGTGGTGATGGCCGCCGTCGGCGCCTATACCTGGCGGCTGACCGGGGCGCGTGACGTGCTCCTCACGGTGCCGGTCACGGCCAGGGTGGGCGCGCGGATGCGGGCCGTCCCCGGCATGGTGGCCAACACCCTGCCGCTGGCCCTGCGGTTCGACCCCGGCACTGTGCGCGGCGAGCTGCTGCGGCAGGCCTCGCGCGAGTTCACCCGCGGCCTCAAGCACCAGCGGCTGCGGGTCAGCCGGATCCGCCGCGCGATGGGGCTGCGCAGCGACGACAAGCGCCCGTTCGGGCCGCTGGTCAACATCCTTCCGCAGCAGACCCGGCTCCCGCTGGGGCCGTGCGAGATGACGGTCAACAACCTCTCCACCGGCCTGATCGACGACTTCGAGATCACCGTGGTGGAGGCTGCCGGGCAGGGCCTGACCGTCCACCTCAGCGGCAACGACCGCCGGTACGACCAGGCGGAGATGGACGCGCACGCGGCCCGGCTGCGGCGGCTGGTCGAACGCTTCGTGGACCTCGGGCCCGCCACCCCGCTCGGCCAGCTGGACCTGCTGGCGGACGAGGACCGGGCCGCCCTGCTGCGCGCCGGCGCGGGCGCGCGGGTGGAGACCTCCACCGAGGGCCTGGTGGAACGGGTGCGGCAGGTGGCCGGCCGGCGCCCGGACGCGATCGCCGTGGCGGACCCGTCGGGCGCCCTGACGTACGGCCGGCTGGTCGCGGCGGCCGACGCCGTCTCCCGGCAGCTGCCGCGACCCGGCCTGGTGGCCGTACTGGCCTCGCCCGGGCGGGAGTTCGTCACGGCGGTGCTCGGCGTGATCGGCGCCGGCGGGGCGTACATCCCGCTCGACGTGCGGGCGCCGCGGGCCCGGCTCGCCGCGCTGATCGCGGACAGTGGCGCGGCCTGGGTGCTGGCGGACGCCGAGCACCACGCGCTGGCCGTCGAACTGGCCGCACTGGCGGGTGGCGCGGCCGAGCCGCTGCTGCTGGACGGCGAGCCGGACCCGGCACGGGAACTGTCCGAGCCGGTCGGTTCCGGCGACCACCTGGCGTACGTGATCTACACATCGGGGTCCACCGGCGCGCCCAAGGGCGCCATGGTGCACCGCGCCGGCATGGTCAACCACCTGCTCGGAAAGGTCGAGGACCTCGGCCTCACCGAGGCCGACACCGTGGTGCAGAACGCCCCGGTCACCTTCGACATCTCGGTCTGGCAGATGCTCGCCCCGTTCCTGGTCGGCGGCCGGGTGCGGATCGTCGACCGGGACACCGCGGCCGACCCCGACCTGCTCTTCCCGCTGACCACCGCCGAGTCGATCAGCGTGCTGGAAGTCGTCCCCTCGCTGCTGCGGGCGGCCCTGGACGCCTGGCAGTCCACCGGACAGCTCCCCGAGCTGCCCGGCCTGCGCCTGCTGATGGTGACCGGCGAGGCGCTGCCGGCCGACCTGGCCGCCCGCTGGACCGCCGCCTTCCCCACGATCCCGCTGGTCAATGCCTACGGGCCGACCGAGTGCTCGGACGACGTGACGCACGCGGTGATCACTCCCGACACCGAGCTGACCGGAGCAGGCGCGCCGATCGGCCGACCGTTGCGCAACACCCTGCTGTACCTGCTGGACGACGAGCTGCACCCGGTGCAGGACGGTGTGGCCGGTGACCTGTACGCCGCCGGGGCCGGCGTCGGCCGCGGCTACCTCGGCGACTCGGGCCGCACCGCCGCCGCCTTCCTCGCCGACCCGTTCGGGCCGCCCGGCACCCGGATGTACCGCACCGGCGACCGCGCGGTGCGGCGCCCCGACGGGCAGTTGGAGTTCCTGGAGCGCCGGGACCACCAGGTGAAGATCCGCGGCCACCGGATCGAGCTCGGCGAGATCGAGGCCGCACTGCGCCGCCTGCCGGGCCTGGCACAGGCCGCCGTGCTGGCCGTCCCCGACACCCAGGGCCGCCGGCAGCTGGTCGGCTACCTGGTGGCCGACGGCCCGGTCGCGCCCGAGCCGTCCGACGTCCGCCGCCGGCTGGCCGACGTCCTGCCCGACTACATGGTGCCGGCACACGTGAGAGTTCTGCCCGAACTGCCCTTGACCGCACACGGAAAGGTGGATCGCATGGCGCTGCCCGTACCGGACCTCGCCGCCCCCGCCGGCAACCGGCCGACCCGCACCCGCAACGAGGAGATCCTCTGCGGGGTGCTGGCCGAGGTGCTCGGCCTGGCCGAGGTCGGCGTGGACGACAGCTTCTTCGAGCTGGGGGGCGACAGCATCAGCTCCATCCAGGTCGTCAGCCGGGCCCGCCGGGCAGGCCTCGCCGTCACCGCGCGCGATGTCTTCGACTACCGCACCCCCCGGGCGATGGCGGCCGTAGCCGAGCCGGTGGGCAGCGACCCCGCGGACGCCCGCGGCATCGACGAGGGCCCGGGCGAGCTCGAACTGCTGCCCGTCGCCCACCAGTTGCGCGAGAGCCTGGAGAGCCTCGACCGTCCCGCGCGGGAGTACAGCCAGCACGTGGTTCTCGACCTGCCCGCCGGGATCGGCGAGCCCGAGCTGATCACGGCCCTGAATGCGCTCCTCGACCGGCACGAGGCGCTGCGCCAGAAGCTGTCCGTGCCGGTCGAGGGGCTCTGGACCCTGGAGGTGCTGCAGCCCGGCGCCGTCCCGGCCGAGCGGCTGCTCACCACCGCCAGCGCGACCGCGGCCCCGCTCGCCGACCAACTTGCCGAGCACACCGCCGAGGCCCGCGCCCTGCTGGCCCCCGAGGACGGCATGCTGCTGCGCGCGGTGCTGCTGGCCGGCGCCGCCGGGCAGCCGGACCGGCTGATCCTGGTCGGCCACCACCTCGCGGTGGACGGCGTCTCCTGGCGGATCCTGCTGCCTGACCTGCGCGAGGCCTGGGAGGACGCGGCGGCCGGCCGCGCCCCGGCGCTCGACCGGGTGCCGACCTCGCTGCGGCACTGGGGGCGGGCCCTGTCCGAGGAGGCGAGGAGCGCCTACCGTGTCCGTGAACTCCCCTTCTGGCGGCGCCAGTTGGAAGGAGTCGACGCTCCGCTGGGGATGCGCCCGCTGGACCCGTCCCGGGACGTGTGGGCCACTGCGGGCCACCTGCGGGCCGAGCTGACGACCGAGCTGACCCAGCACCTGCTGACCACCGTGCCGGCCGCCTTCCACGCCGAGACCAACGACCTGCTGCTGACCGCCCTGGCGCTGGCCGCGGCCGACTGGCGCCGCCGCAGGGGAGTGCCGCAGTCCGACCTGCTGGTGGAGATCGAGGGTCACGGCCGCGAGCAGCTGGGCACCGAACTCGACCTGTCCCGCACCGTCGGCTGGCTCACCAGCGTCTACCCGGCCCGGCTGGACGCGGGCGAGACCGACTGGGCCGACCTGTGGGCCGGCGGCCGCTCGGCCGGTGCCGCGCTCAAGCGGATCAAGCAGCAGCTGCGCGAACTGCCGGGCCGAGGCTTGGGGTTCGGACTGCTGCGGCACCTCAACCCGCAGACCCAGGCGGTGCTGTCCCGGCTCGCCACCCCGCAGCTCGGGTTCAACTACCTGGGCCGTTTCACCGGCACGGCGGGCCTGTCGGCCGCCGGCGAGGCCGTGGTCGGCCTGGGCGCCGCGCCGCAGACGCCGCTGCGCCACGTGGTCGAGCTGTCCGCGGTGGCCGAGGAACGCGCCGACGGCCCGGTGCTGGTGGTCCAGTGGGACTGGGCCGGGGAACTGCTCGTCACGGACGAGGTCGAGGACCTCGCCGCCACCTGGCAACGGGTGCTGGAGGCTCTGGTTGCCCACGCCGCGGCCGCCGGCGCCGGCGGCCGCACCCCCTCGGACTTCCCTCTGGTCACCTTGACCCAGGCCGAGGTGGAGTCTTTCGAGCGATCCGCCGGCCCGCTGGCCGATGTGCTGCCGCTGACCGCGCTGCAGCAGGGCCTCTTCTTCCAGGCGGAGTTCGACCGGGAGGGCGTGGACCCGTATACCCTGCAGATCGCCGTGGACGTGGCGGGCGAGCTGGACCCGGCCCTGCTGCGCGCCTCGGCCGAGGCACTTCTGCGCCGCCACGACAACCTGCGGGCCGCGTTCCTCACCCGCGCCGACGGAGAGCCGGTGCAGGTGGTGCCGCAGAGCGTGCGGCTGGGCTGGTCCGAGCAGGACCTCACCGACCTCGCCGGCCCGGCGCAGCAGCGGCGGCTCGCCGAACTCACCGACGAGGAGCTCTCCCGGCGGTTCGACCTGGCCAGCCCCCCGCTGGTCCGCTTCACCGTGCTGCGCCTGGGCGCCGAGCGCCACCGGCTGCTGTGGAGCGTGCACCACGCGCTGGTGGACGGCTGGTCGATGGCGATCTTCGCGCAGGAGCTGTTCACCCTCTACGCCAACGGCGCCGACCTGTCGGTCCTGGCACCGGTGACCCCTTACCGCGACTACGCGGCCTGGTTGGAGACGACCGACGAGGAGGCCGACCGTGCCGCCTGGAAGGGCGTGCTGGACGGCGTCGACGAAGGGACGCTGCTGGTCCCGGGCGCCGGCGCGGCCGAACCGGCCCTGCCGCAGGAGCTGTTCGCCGAGGTGGACGAGGAGCTCACCGCGAGGCTGACCGCCTGGGCGGGCCGCCACGGACTGACCCTCAACACCGTGGTGCAGGGGGCCTGGGCCGTGCTGCTGGGTGAGCTCACCGGCCGGCGCGACGTGCTGTTCGGCTGCGTCGGCTCAGGCCGCCCGGCGGAGCTGGCGGGGGTGGAGTCGATCGTCGGGTCCTTCCTCAACACGCTGCCGGTCCGGGTCCGCCTCGACCGGGGCGGCTCGGCGGCCGCGCTGCTGAGCGAGCTCCAGGAGCAGCAGTTCACACTCGCCGACCACCAGCGGACCGGCCTCGCCGAACTGCAGCAACTCGTCGGCGTCGGCGAGCTGTTCGACACCGTGGTGAGCTTCAACAACTACCCGATGGCCGATGTCTCCAGTCTGGACGGCCTGGTCCCCGGGTTGAGCTTCCTGGCCGGCGAGGCCAGGGTGGTCGCCTCCTACCCGTTCGCGCTCTCGGTCTACCCGGGCAGCACGCTGCGCCTGCACGTCCAGTACAGCCCGTCCGCCTTCGAACGGGAGGCCGCGCGGGACATCACCGAGCGGTTCGTGCGGCTGCTGTCGGACCTGGTCTCCCGGCCCGGCGTCCGGACGGCCGAACTCTCGGCGCTGACGGAGGACGAGCGGAAGACGATCCTGCGCAGCTGGGGCGGCACCGTCACCGCGGACCCGCGGACCGTGGTCACCGAGCGGTTCGAGGTCCAGGCCGCCCGCCGCCCGCAGGCGCCCGCGGTGCTCTTCCGCGGCACCGAGCTGGGCTACGGCGAACTCAACGCCCGGGCCAACCGGCTGGCCCGCCTGCTGATCGACCGCGGCATCGGCCCCGAGCAGACCGTGGCCCTCGCCCTGCCGCGCGGCCCGGAGGCGGTCGTCGCCACCCTCGCGGTGCTCAAGGCCGGGGCGGGCTTCCTGCCGATCGACGCGGACTACCCGGCGGACCGGATCGCCTACATGCTCACCGACGCCGCTCCGGCCGTCCTGCTGACCGACGCCGCATCGGCCGCCGTGCTCCCCGTACAGGGGGTGCCGGTGCTGCTGTCGGACGCGCCGCGGACCGCCGCCGAACTGGCTCTGCTGTCCGGCGCCGACGTGACGGACCGCGAGCGCACCGCGCCGCTGCTGCCCTCGCACCTGGCCTACACCATCTACACCTCCGGCTCGACCGGACGCCCCAAGGGCGTCATGGTGGACCACCGCGGCTTCGCCGCGATGGTCGCCTCGCTGGTGCGCCGCTTCGGCCTGGGCGAGGGCGACCGGGTCCTCCAGTTCGCCTCGCTCAGCTTCGACGCCTCGGTCTGGGAGCTGGGGCTGGCGCTGCTCAACGGCGGCGTGCTGGTCGTCGCCGACGAGGAGAGCCGCACCTCCGGACAGCCGCTGGCGGAGCTGCTCACCGCGGCCGGGGTCACCATGGCCGGACTGCCCCCCGTGGTGGCGGCAGCGCTGCCGGCGGAGGCTGAACTGCCGGCCGGCCTGACCATCGCGGTGGCGGGCGAGGCCTGCCCGCCCGAGGTGGTCGCCCGACTGGCCGACCGTGTGCGGCTGTTCAACGGGTACGGACCGACCGAGGCCGTGGTCGCCGCCACCGTTGCCGGGCCGCTGCGGGCCGACGCCGGCCGGCCGCCGATCGGCAGCCCGACCGCCGCGCACCGGGTGTACGTGCTGGACGGCGCGCTGCGCCCGGTCGGGGTCGGCGTGGCCGGGGAGCTGTACCTCGGCGGCGGGCTGGCCCGGGGCTACCTGAACCAGCCTGCGCTCACAGCCCAACGCTTCGTCGCCGACCCGCACGGCCCGGCCGGGGAACGGATGTACCGCACCGGCGACCTGGCGCGCTGGCTGCCGGACGGCCAGCTCGACTTCCTCGGCCGGTCCGACGACCAGGTCCAGCTGCGCGGCTTCCGGATCGAGCTCGGTGAGATCGAGTCGGTGCTGGCCGGGCACCCGTCGGTGTCCGGTGCTCTGGTGACTCTTCGTCAAGAGAGTTCCGGCGGCGGCCGGCTGGTCGCCTACGTGGTCGGCGACCATGCGGGCCGCGGGCTGGAGGGTGAACTGCGACGGCGCGTCGCTGAGACCATGCCCGAGCACATGGTGCCCGCAGCCGTGGTCCTGCTGGAGCGCTGGCCGCTGACCCCGCAGGGCAAGGTGGACCGCAACGCGCTCCCGGCGCCGGACTTCGCCGGGCGGGCGGGCGGCCGCGCCCCGCGCACCCTGACGGAGGAGATCCTCTGCGGCATCTTCGCGGACGTGCTGGAACTGCCCCGGGTGGGCATCGACGACGATTTCTTCGCGCTGGGCGGGCACTCGCTCCTGGCCACCCGGGTGATCGGCCGCGCGCGCCGCCTGCTGGGGGTCGAACTGCCGATCCGGGCCCTGTTCGAGGCCCGTACGGTGGCCGTGCTGGCCGCCCGGGTAGCCGGCGCGGACGAGGCCAGGCCGGAGGTGCGGGCCCGGGCGGGTGCAGCGGTCGGCGGGATCGTGCCGCTCTCGTACGCCCAGCGCCGACTCTGGTTCGTCCACCGGATGGAGGAGGGCGGCCGGAGCACCTACAACGTGCCGCTCGCGCTGCGGATCCGCGGTGGGCTCGACCTGGACGCCCTGCAGTCCGCCCTGCGCGATCTGGTGACCCGCCACGAGGTGCTGCGCTCGGTCTTCCCGCACCAGGATGACGTGCCCTACCAGCAAGTCCTGGACGCCCCGGCCGGCGACCCGGTGCTGGCGGTGAGTCAGATCCCGGAGGCGGAGCTGGCCGCCGCGCTCACCGCCGAGGCCCGGGCGGGCTTCGACCTGCTGGTCGAACCCGCCCTGCGGACCCGGATCTTCAGCCTCGGCGGCGATGAGTACGTGCTGCTGCTGGTGTTCCACCACATCGCCTTCGACGGCTGGTCCATCGCCCCGCTGGTCCGCGACCTGGGGGTGGCCTACGAGGCCCGGGCCGCAGGCAGGCAGCCCGGCTGGAGCCCGCTTCCCGTGCAGTACTCGGACTTCTCGCTCTGGCAGCGCGAGGTGCTCGGCGGCGAGGACGACCCCGACAGCGTGCTGTCGCGCCAACTCGACTACTGGCGCGCCGAACTGGCCGGTCTGCCGGAGGAGCTGGAGCTGCCCGCCGACTTCCCCCGGCCCGCGGTGAGCAGCCATGACGGCGGGGGCGTCGACTTCGACGTGGACCCCGCGCTCTACGCAAGCCTCGGGGAGATCGCCCGGGAGTCCGGCGCGACCGTCTTCATGGTCCTTCAGGCGGCGTTCGCAGCCCTACTGACCCGGCTCGGTGCCGGCACGGACATCCCGCTCGGCAGCCCGATCGCCGGCCGGACCGACGACGCGCTGACCGACCTGGTCGGCACCTTCATCAACACCCTGGTGCTGCGCACCGACACTTCGGGCGACCCGGCCTTCCGCACCCTGGTGGACCGGGTCAGGGAGACCGACCTGGCTGGCTACGCCCACCAGGACCTGCCCTTCGAGCAGATCGTCGAGGCGGTCAACCCGACCCGCTCGCTCGGCCGGCACCCGCTCTTCCAGGTGATGCTGGTCCTGCAGAACAACGCGGAGGCGCCCGCCGCACTGCCCGGACTCCGGGTCGGTGCCGAGCCGGTGGAGACCGGCACGACCAAGTTCGACCTGCGCCTGCAGTTCGACGAGGTCCACGTCGACGGCCGGCCGACCGCCCTGCGCGGACTGCTGGAGTACGCGACCGACCTCTACACCGAGACCACCGTCCGGGCGCTGACCGAGCGACTGCTGGGGGTGCTGCGCACGGTGGCGGCAGACCCGCAGGTCCGGCTCTCCCGGATCCCCGTCATGGACGAGCCGGAGCGCCGGCGGATCCTCGACGAGTGGAGCGGCGTGGGTGTGCCGCTCGACCTGCCCGACCTGGCCGGGCTGCAGCCGGCGGCCATCGCCGCGCTGCGGGTCCTGCTGCTGGACGCCGAGCTCGAACCGGTGCCGGCGGGCGTGACCGGCGAGCTCTGCCTGCTCGGTGAGCCGGCCGAGCTGGAGCACCTGCGCAGCGTCGCGCGCGGCGCGGATCTGCTGGTGGCCGGCCCGTACGGCGGGCCCGGGGCGCGACTGTTGCGGACCGGCGTCGCGATGCGCTGGGACCACCGGGGCCGACTGGTGCCCGCACCATCCGGGCCGTCCGCACCGTTGGGCCCGGATGCGATCGAGGCCGCGACCGGGCCGGACCGACCGGCGCGGACCGCCCCCGCGGTGTCGATCGGCCCGTTGGCCCCGCGGACCCGCACCGAGGAGGTGCTCAGCGGGATCGTCACCAAGGTGCTCGGCCTGGACGCGCTCGGCGTCGACCAGGTCTTCTTCGAACACGGGATGGACAGCATCCGGTCGATGCAGGTGGTCAGCCAGGCCAGGAAGGCCGGGCTGCAACTCAGCATCGCCGATGTCTTCGCGCACCAGACGACCGAGCTGCTGGCGGCGGCGGTGGACCGGCGCGCGGAACCGGTCCGGCAGGCCCCGCCCCGGGGATCGGTGATCGGCCAGGTCTTCCACGAGCTGGACGCCAAGGAGGACACCGACCCGTTCGCGACCGTGCTCGCCCTCCGGCCCGGCGGCGACCGGCCGCCGCTGTTCTGCCTGCACAGCGGCGTCGGCTTCGCGCTGCCGTACCTGGGGCTGGCCCGGCACATCGGCGCCGAGTACCCGATCTACGGGGTCCAGGCTCCCAGCATCACCGAACTCGCGCCGCTGGCGGACGATCTGCGCTCGATGGCCGCCGAGTACGTGAAGATCATCCGCAGGGTCCGCCCGGAGGGCCCCTACCACCTGCTCGGCTGGTCCTTCGGCGGTTCGCTGGCCTACGAGATCGCCGTCCAGCTCCAAGAGGCGGGCGCGGAGGTGGGCCTGCTGGCCAACCTCGACTCCTACCCGCGCACCGCCGCGCAGGAGGAGGGCGACGACCAGTCCCTGCTGGGCTGGGTGGTCGAACTCGTCGGGCAGGACAAGGCCGCCTTCGCCGGCCGCGAGCTGACCCCGGACGACGTGGTGGCCGTGCTCCAGCAGGGCGACAGCCCGATGGCGCGCCTGGGCACCGAACGGGTCTTTGCGATGCTGCGTTCGATGCGCAACAACGGGGCGCTGCTGAACGGCTTCGAACCGCGTCCCTTCAAGGGCCGGATGCAGCTCTTCGTGGCCTCGGCGAACCTCTCGCCGGAGCAGGTCGAGCAGCAGGCCGCACGCTGGCGTCCGCACGTCGATGGCGGCGTGGACGTGCACCAGGTCCCGTGCAGCCACGACTACATGATGCATCCGGATCCGCTGGCCCTGATCGGCGGCGCGGTGGCGGCCGAACTGCAGCGGGCGCACCTGACCGCGGCGCTGCGGGCCGGTGGTGCCTCGTGAAGCGGTTGGCGGTCGAGGCGTCGGCCGTGGCCGGACGCCGGCTGCGGCACCTGCGGCGGGCACCGGGCAGGTTCCTGGGCATCACGCTCAACCCGCTGCTGTCGATGCTGGTGCTCGGGATCCTGTTCCAGAAGTCCGCCACGGTGCCCGGCGGTGGGAACTACCAGGAGTACGTCTTCGCCGGCGCCGTGGTCCAGGCCGGGCTGGCCGGGGTCGGCCCCACCGCGATCGCGGTCGCCTCCGACGTGCGCGGCGGGATGGCGGACCGCTTCCGGTCGATGCCGATCGGCCGCTCCGCGGTGCTGCTGGGGCACACTGCGGCCGACTTCCTGGTCGGCCTCGGCGGCCTCGCGGTGCTGACGGTCTTCGGGGCGCTGCTCGGCTGGCGCCCGCACGGCGGCATCGGCGAGACGCTCGGGGCCTTCGCCCTGGCGGCGGCGTTCGGCTACGCCATGCTCTGGGTCGGGGTGGTGCTGGGCCTGGTCTCCCGCAGTCTGGAGACCATCAGCTCGATCACCCCGCTGGTGGCCACCGTGCTGCCGTTCCTGTCCACCGCCTTCGTGGCCCCGCAGAACCTGCCGGGCTGGCTGCGGCCGGTCGCCGAGTGGAACCCGGTCAGCGTGGTGGCCCAGACCTGCCGCAGGCTCTGGCACAGCGGCGGGGGCACGACCGACTTCCCGTCCAGCCATCCCGTTCCGGTGCTCGCCCTGACGCTTGGGCTGACCCTGCTGCTCAGCGCCTCCTTCGGGCTGCGGCGCTACCGCACGGCGGCCTGAGCCCAGGCTCCGAGCACCCGTCCGAACCGACCGAACCCACCCGTGGAGCGTGCGACATGAGCAACCCCTTCGACGACCAGGACGGGTCCTTCCTGGTCCTGCGCAACAACGAGGAGCAGTACAGCCTCTGGCCGGCCTTCGCGGCCGTACCCGAAGGCTGGACGGTCGCCCTGGAGAACACCGACCGGGCAGCGGCGCTGGAGTGGGTCGAGAGCCACTGGACCGACCTGCGCCCGCGCAGCCTGCGCGAGCCCGCCGCCGGCCAGGGCTGCTGACCGGCCGAGACGAGCAGGGGGAAGGCCGATGGAATTCGCGATCGAGGCGGTGGGGCTGCGCAAGCTCCACCGCACCACCCAGGCGCTGGACGGCCTGGACCTGACCGTGCGCACCGGCAGCGTGCTGGGCCTGCTCGGTCCTAACGGGGCCGGCAAGACCACCACCGTCCGGGTCCTCTCCACCCTGCTCGCCCCGGACTCCGGTACGGCCCGGGTGGCTGGCCACGACGTGGTCCGGGAAGCGCCGCAGGTCCGCCGAAGGATCGCCCTGGCCGGTCAGTACGCCGCCGTGGACGAGCTGTTGACGGCGCGTCAGAATCTTGTCCTGATCGGCACCCTGCTGCACCTGGGCCGTCGCCAGGCACGCCACCGGGCGGCCGAACTGCTCGCCGAGTACCAGCTGACCGAGGCCGCCGACCGCCCGGTCGGCACCTACTCGGGCGGCATGCGGCGGCGGCTCGACCTGGCGAGCTGCCTGGTGCGGCGGCCCGAGGTGCTCTTCCTGGACGAGCCCACGACCGGCCTCGACCCCGTCAGCCGCAACCTGCTCTGGAAGGTGGTGCGCGGCCTGGTGGCGCAGGGCGTCACAGTGCTGCTGACCACCCAGTACCTGGAGGAGGCCGACCAGTTGGCCGACCGGATCGCGGTGGTCGCCGACGGCAAGGTGGTCGCCGACGGCACACCCGACCAGCTGAAGAGCAAGGTCGGGCAGGTCCGGCTGGAGATCGCCGTGTCGGACCCGGCCGATCTGCCCGCCGCGCTCGGCGCGCTGGCACCGCTGTCGACCGGTGAGCTGTCGCTGGACCGGGCCCGCGGGCTGGTCGCGCTCCCGGTGGACGGGGGCATGGCCGTGGTCGCCGCGGCGGCGGCCCTGCTGCGGGACGCCGGCGTCGCGGTCGGCGACTTCGGCCTGCGCCAGCCGACGCTGGACGACGTGTTCCTCCGGCTCACCGGCGCGACGGCCCGGCCCCGGGCCGACCGGGCCCCGGACAGGGCCGTCTAGCCGTCCAGGACCGAGCGGTTCCAGCCCGATCCAGGGCCTGTTTCAGCAGTCCCACCGGGCCTGCCCCGAAACAGGCCCTTCGCTTTTGTGTCGTCTTCGAGAGATCCGTAACGGGGGCCGTCATGCAGAGAATCCACTTCACCGTCGCCGACCTCGCCAGAGTCCGGGTACGGAGCACTCTCGGCCCGTTGGCCGAGGGCGTGTTCGCGCTCGGCGCGCTCGACCGGCGGGGTTCGGCCGAGTTCGCGGGCTGGCGCACCCGGACAACCAGACAGCTGCGCGAGCAGCCGCAGTTCGCGCTGCGGCGCAGGCTCCGGGACCCGGACGACCTGCTCGCCCTGCTGGAACAGGGCACCGACGGAGGCCCCGAGCCTCGACTGCCGGCGGCCTCGGGCCTGACCACCGCGGAGGGGACGGCGCTGGCACTGAGCACCTGGCGGATCGCCACCGCGCCCTACTGGGAGCGCATCCAGGCCCGGCTGGACGACGAGTGCGACGCCTCCGGGCGGATCGTGATGACCGGCGGGGTCCAGATGCTGCTGGCCACGCTGCACCCGCGGATCGTCTGGCGGCCGCCGGTGCTGGAACTGCTGGACGGTCCCGAGCAGGACGTCCACCTGGACGGCCGTGGCCTGCTGCTGGTGCCGTCGGTCTTCCTGGCCGGCCGGGTCTGCCGGCTGATCGAGGCGACCCAGGACAGCGGGGCGCCGGCGCTGGTCTATGCGCTCAGCGTGGGCACGGGCGACGCCGCCGCCCTGTGGAACGACCCGGACGACGGCGCCGAGGCGCTGGGCGCGCTGGTGGGTCTGACCCGCGCGGCCGCGCTGCGGGCGCTGACCGCGAGCTGTACCACCGGCGAGCTGGCCGCGCGGCTCGGCATCTCCTCAGCGGGCGCCAGCCAGCACGCCACGGTGCTGCGGCAGTCGGGGCTGATCACCACGCGGCGGGTGAACAACAGCGTGCTGCACTCCGTCACCCCGCTGGGTCGCGCCCTGCTCGGCCACCGGCTGCGCCAGTCGGCCGCGGCCGGCCCGGTCCGGCGCCGCTCCGCCGTGCACTGAGCGCCGGTGCCCGGCGGAACGCCGAACCGTTCCTGAACAGTGATCAGGAGTGACCGTGAAGATCGACTCTGTCACTGCGCGCATCCCGAACGGTTTCGGGTGCGCTGGTCGCCCGCGTTCTTTGGTTCCCTGTCCGGGCGTGCGGCTCTCGGCTGCGGTCCGTGACGGGGCGGCGGGTTTCCTCACGTCCTCGGGTACCTGGTCCGGCCTGGGCGGTCCGATGCCCGTGCACATCGCTCTGGTGTGCGCGGGGCGGTGTCGTCCGTCGCCGGATCGGGTGTCCGAGGGCGCGTCGTCCGATGGCCACCGCTGCCGCCTGGTGGCGGCTGGTGGCGGCTGGTGGCGCGGGTCTTCGTGGTGAGACATCCCATGGCGTAGGGATGTCAAGCTGCGGCCGGGAGGGTTGCGTGGTGTGACCACGCGGTGGCCTCGTCGTAGAGGGTGCGGGTCTTGAGACAGCCGTGGAGGATGCCGACGAGGCGGTTGCCGAGCTGGCGGAGGGCGGGGTTGTAGTCCAGGTCCCGGGCTCGTTGCTTGTCGTAGTAGCGGCGGGCGCCGGGTGAGCTCTGCAGCGAGCAGAACGCCTGGCGTGCAGGGCGTCTGCGAGCCGGTTGTTGCGGACGTAGCGGGCCTGGACGGTGTGGGTCCTGCCGGAGGCGCGGGTGATCGGGCTGGTGCCGGCGTAGTTCTTGCGGGCTTTGGCACAGGTGCACCGGGTGGGGTCGTCCCCGAACTCGGCCAGCACCCGGGCGCCGGTGATCTCGCCGATGCCGGGCATCGACAGGTAGATCTCAGCGTCCGGGTGCGCGAGGAAATGCGCCCCACTGCGCATGTGTCGCCCCGGTGACCGACCCCGCCCAGCGGGACGACGATTCGGCCGTCAGCTCCCGCTTCCGCGCCGCCCACGTATCGGTGGAATGCTCCAGACCGTCGGCGCAGCGCGCCTTGAGATCGCGGGAGGCCAGCGAGCCCATGCGCTCACCGATCAGCCGCAGAACCTTCTCATCCTCCGCCGTGAGGCCCTTCAGCCGGTCCCGTATGCGCACACCGCCGGCAGGATCGGCCACGAACGGCCGGGCGATCTGCCGCAACGTCTTCTTCTCGGACACGGCAAACCACCTCCCCGACGAACGATCCGGGTACAGGACACGAGCACCCTGCACACGCCATCAGAGCGCCACAAAATCAATCAAATGGCACATTTTCTGCACATCCGACAGCGCCGCCAAACAGACCTTATGGGCACTCAGTGACACTCAACCGCCAGCGGTTCGCCACCCCGCCCGTGACCCCGAACCCTCCTCCGCTCCGGCAGAGGGGGGTTCGGGGTCACGGGCGGGCGGTCCGGTCAGGCCGCGTCCGCGAGCTCGGGCCAGCCGCGGAACTGCCGTGCGCCGTACAGCAGCGGGGGCAGCGGACGGTGCGGGGTGATCCGGCGGACCAGGCCGAAGACGACCACGTGGTCGCCGAGCCGCTGGGTCAGCGAGACCTCGCAGTCGGCGATGGAGTGCGCGTCCGTGACCAGGTGGGGCCCGCCGGCGCCCGGCAGATCCTCCCAGTCGACCAGGTCGAACCGGTGCGGATCGCCGGAGGCGAACAGTTCGGCGGTCGAACGGGCCTCGGCGTGCAGCAGGTTGACGGCGAACGCACCGGTGCCCAGCGCCGCGTCCAGGGTGGGGCTACCGCTGCGCAGGCAGACCAGCAGGGTGGGTGGTTCCAGCGCCACACTGCACACCGAGGAGCAGGTCATGCCGCGGGGCCGGCCCCCGTACTCGAAGGCGCTCACCACACTGACCCCGGTGGGGAAGGTGCTCATCATGTCGCGGAAACCGGTGCCGGTGGCGGCGGGCGGGCTCTCGATCGCGGGTTCGCTCACCGTGTGTTCCCTTCCAGGTCGAGGGGGAGGAGCTCCACCGCGCGGCGGCGCTGCTCCCGGCGTTCGAGGGCTCCCAGCAGCGGGCCGGTGGCGGCCGTGGTGACCAGGGTCATCACCAGCAGGCACCGGACCGTGTCGGTGGGCAGGATCCCGCTGCTCAGCGCGACCTGGAGGACGATCAGCTCGGTCAGCCCCCGGGTGTTCATCAGGATGCCGACCCGGATCGCGACCGGTCGCGACTCGCCGCCCAGGCGGGTGCCGACGTAGCCGCCCAGCCCCTTGCCGAGGAAGGCGAGCAGCAGGGTCAGCAGGACCAGCGCCCAGGGCAGCGAACCGATCCCGTCGCTGAGCACGGTGATCCCGGTGGTGACGAAGAAGGCCGGCACGAGCACCTTCCCCGCCCGGGTCACCGAAGCGATCACCGGCTGCCAGCGCCGGTGGTCGCCGGTGGGGAGGGCCAGGCCGACCAGGACGGCGCCGAGCAGCGCGGTCATCCCGAGCTGGGCCATCGCCGTCGCCGAGGCGAGCGCCGCGGCGCCCACGGCCACCGCCGTGGCGGTCGGTCGGCGCTCGACGAACCGGGTGGCGGGCCCGGTCCGCAGCAGGGCGCCGAGTGCCGTCGTCGCCAGCGCGGCGCCGGCCAGTGTGGTCACCGAGCGCAGCGAGTCGGACGGGTTGCCGCTGCGGAGGCTGAGCGCGACGGTCACCAGCAGCCAGCCGAGGCTGTCCACCAGGATGCCGGCGGTCAGGGCGAGCCGCCCGGCGCGCGATCCGGTCAGGTTCCGTTCGGCCAGCATCCGCGCCAGCACCGGGACGGAGGAGATCGACATCGCTACCGCGGTCATCAGTACGAAGGCCGGCAGCGGGGCGCTGCCGCGGACCGTCCCGGGCCCGTCCCACGCGACCAAGGCGCCGGCCAGCAGCAGGCCGCTCAGCAGCGGCAGGGCGAGCGCGCCCAGCGTGGTCCAGGCGACGGAACGGCGCCCGGGGCCGTCGGGCTTGATGCGCAGCTCGTGGGCGAGCCCGACCATGAAGAGGGCGATGCCCGCCTGGGCGGCCAGCTTGAGGAGGTCGAAGGTCTGCGCGGGGAGCAGGGTCTGGATTCCGTCGCGCCCGAGGAAGAGGACCACGGCGGGCCCGGCCAGCAGGCCCACCGTGACCTCACCGATGACCTCGGGTTGGCGCAGCGCCCGGGCGGCGGCCCGGCCCACGGCGGCGATCAGCAGGATCGCCGCCAGGGCCGCGGCCGTGCGGGCCGGCGTGAGTAAGGTTTCCACGGCTTGTGAAGCCAGGCTCATCACTGGAGAGCAGCCCCTCAGTGCAGCCGGGCGAAGAAGTCGTAGGCGCGCGGCAGGACCGAGACCAGGTGGTCGGTCTTCTCCCGGATCTGCCGGAACTCCTCCAGCGCCGCGCCGCTGTCGGTGAGGCTCAGCGCGGGCGAGGCTTGCACCGGGATGCCGCCGGTGCCGAGCAGTATGCACTGGTACGAGTACGGCGGGAGGCCGTGATAGTACGGGAAGATCGTCTCGCTGGTGGGGAGCTGGACCTTCCACTGCTCCAGGCGCTCGGCCATGCCCTCGGGCAGCGGGCGGGTCTTGGCGTCCCGCCAGTACTGGGTGTCCGACCGCTGCGCGCCGATGTAGTGCAGGACCAGGAACTCGCGCACGCCGTCCATCACGTGGGCGATGGCGTCGTTGTAGATGTCCCGCTGCACCGGGTTCCAGTCCGCGGACGGGAAGTTCTTGGTGAGCTGCTCGATCGCGTGGTGGATGAAGAAGATGCCGGTGGACTCCAGCGGCTCGACGAATCCGCTGGAAAGACCGATGCCGATGCAGTTCTTCACCCAGGAATTGCGGCTGCGGCCGATCCGCATGCGAATGTGATTGGCCTCGACATCGGCCGCGGCCGGGCCGACGAATTCCCGCAGGGTGCGCTCGGCATCCTCGGGGGAGAGGTAGTCCTTCGCGTAGACGTACCCGGTGCCGACCCGGCCCATCAGCGGAATGGTCCAGATCCAGCCGGCCTCTTGGGCGGTGGCCGTGGTGCACGGGCGGATGCCGCGCTTGTCCATGTCCATCGGGACCTGGAGGGCCACCGCGCTGTCGTTGGGCAGGGTGTCCGAGTAGGAGATGAACGGTTCCTCGAGCGCCTTGTTGAGCAGCAGCCCGCGGAAGCCGGTGCAGTCGATGAAGAGGTCGCCGCCGAGGTCGCCGTGCTCGGCCGTGCGGACCGAGGTGATCCAGCCGCGGTCGTCCTGGACGACCTCCTGCACGTTGTCGATGATGTGCCGCACGCCGCGCGAGGTGGAGTACTCGGCGAGGAACTTGGCCAGGAGCGCGGCCTCGAAGTGGTAGGCGTAGGGGAACTGGACCTTGCCCTGGTGCTCGGACATGGTCAGCCCGTGCGCCTCCTTGGACCCTTCGACGAACTCCTGCTCGAAGAGGCTGCCGTCGAGGTGGCGCGGGCTGCGCTCGGCGTCGATGAGCGAGGCCATCACGAAGCAGTCCCGGTCGAACCGGTCCGAGGGCTGCTCCTTGAGCCACCACTCGGTGAGCGAGTGCCCGTTGACCGTCGGCATGTGCTCGAACGGGTGGTAGAAGTGGTGCCCGGGCTTGCGCCAGTTCTCGAACCGCACCGCCAGCTTGTAGGTGGCGTTGCAGGACGGCATCCAGTCGGCCTCCTTGAGGCCGAGGAATTCGAAGAAGTGCCGGATGTCGCTGAAGGTGGCTTCTCCGACACCGATCGTGCCGACCTGACCGGATTCCACCAGGGTGATGTTGACGCGCTCCCCGAAGGCGGCCTTGAGATACGAAGCCGTCATCCAGCCGGCCGTTCCCCCGCCCACGATCACAACATTGTCCAGCATTCGTTGCTCCCGACTCTGTGTGGCTGCCGAATGTGCCCCGGTGAGGGCGCCATGGGAAAGGAGTCTAGGTATCGCCGAATAGCCGGAGGATGCCGTTAAGTGATGGGTGAAAAGCCCTGATGGGAAGAGGAGCCGGGGTATTGGCGGGTAGTCCGTGAAACCCGTCCGGACCCGCGCCCGGGGGCGGGCGCGGGTCCGGATCGGCGGGTGGTCGGGCCGGCTGTCAGGTGGCCGCGATGACCTCGGCCGGCCGGGTGCGCAGGGTCATCCGGGTCGGCAGCAGGGTCGCCGCGAAGGTCAGCACGCCGACCGAGCCGATCACCGCGAGGTAGATCCAGAGCGACCCCTGCGGCCAGGGCGTGCCGTCCAGTGCCAGGCTGAACGGCACCAGGGTGGCCACGCCGACGAGCGTGCCCAGGAAGGCTCCGGAGACCGCGACCAGCAGGGCCTCGACGGTCATCATCCGCAGGATCTGCGCGGTCGTGGAGCCCACCAGCCGTTGCAGCGCGAATTCCCGGCGCCGCTCGGCGGCCGAGATGATCAAGGTGTTGACCAGCGAGATCACGGCATAGCCGACGATGGTGCCGGCCAGCAGGTAGTTGATCCAGGCGCTGGTGCCGCTGTCGCCCGCCTGGGCCTGCGCGGAGCTCAGCTCGGTCATCCGCAGGCTCCCGGGCACGCCGCCGACGCCGGCCAGTGGACCCCGGAGCCCGTCGGGCGCGGTGCCCGGGTCGGTGCTGACGAGGATCTGCGGCACCAGCCCGGTGCTGGTGTGCGCCAGTAGCAGGTCCGCGGGCAGGAAGGCGGTGTCGAAGCCGGGCTTGGCCTCGAAGGAGCCGACCACCCGCAGCGGCACCGACGCGCCGTCACCGAGCTGCAGCACCACGGTGCTTCCGACCCCCTGGCCCTTCTTCGAGGTCCACGAGGTGGGCAGGACAACGCTGTCGCCGGTCAGCTGGGCGAAGGAGCCGGCGGTCGGCCTCACGGTGAGCACCTGTTCGGCGGCGCTGCCCGCCACGCCCGTCACCGGCAGCTTGTTGACGCTGCCGTGGTCGTGCTCGGTGGCCGGCACGACCTGGAAGGCCTCGCTGGTGAGGTACGCCGAGGCGGCCCGCACGCCGGGCAGCGCGGCGATCTGTTCGACGGTCTGCGGCTGCATCCCGCCCGTGCTGGAGCTCACCACCGCGTCGGCCGCCAGCAGCTGGGTGGAGATCTGGTGCGCGACCAGGGATTGCGAGGTCTGCAGGTAGATCAGGGCGGTGGCCAGCCCGGTGGCCAGCATGACCGGGGTAACGGCGCCGGCCACCCGGATCCGACGGGCCTTGGCGTTGCGCACGGCCAGGTACCCGGACAGTCCGCCGAGGCGCAGCAACGGGTGCAGTACCGCGGTCAGCACCCGGGTCAGCCCGGGTGCGATCAGGGCCAGGCCCCCGGCCCAGAGCATCGCGGACGGGCCGGCGGTGCTGGCCGCGATGGTCCCGTGCATCACGGTCGCGGTGACGATCGCCAGCGCCGTGCCGCCCGCGAAGCAGAGCAGGGCGAGCAGCAGTCGTGGCGTGCTCAGCCAGCGGCGCTGCAGCGCGGCCTCGGCGAGCGCCTCGGCGGGCCGGGCCTTGGCCGCGCCGCGGGCCGCGATGAACGCGGCGCCGACCGCGGAGAGCAGCGACACCACGCCCGCGACCAGCATCGGGATCCAGCCCTCGTGGTAGACCACCTGCGGTGCGATGACGCCGCCGTCCGCCAGCCGCGCCAGCATCCACTCGCCGGCGTACCAGCCGGGGAGGAGCGCGACCAGGGACGCGGCCAGCGCGATCACCAGGGTCTCGCCCACCACCATCCGGCGCACCTGCTGGGGCGTGGTGCCGATCGCGCGCAGCAGGGCCATCTCCCGCTGGCGCTGCTGGGCCAGCAGCGCCAGGGTGCTGCCCACCACGAACACCGCGACCAGGACGGCGATCCCGCCGAAGACCGCGGACATCGAGATCAGCCGGGTGGGCGCGGCCAGCGCGTCGGGGAACTCTGCGGTGCCGCGGTCGTCGCCGCTCAGTACCACGGCCGACTTGCCGGCCACGGCGGTCTTGAGCGCCTGCTTCAGGGCGCCGTAGTCGGTCGTCGACGGGACGACGGCGATCGAGTCCACCTGGCCCGCGTGGCCCAGCAACACGCCGGCCTGCTGGTCGGAGAAGTAGAACGCCGAGGTGTCGACCGTGGCGCCGGCGGCCACGCCGCTGACCCGGAACGCCTGTTGGCGGCCGGCCACGGCCAGCTGGACCCGGTCCCCGGTCCGTACGCCCAGGCGCTTGGCCAGTGCGTCGTCCAGGAGCACCTCGTCGGACGCGCTCGGCGCCTTGCCCTCGCGCGGCGTGTAGCCGGCCAGCTGCCCGGCGGACCAGCCGTGGCCCTCCAGATCGGTGCCCGCGGCCGGGTGCGCCCCGTTCAGCGGGACGACCGGGAAGCTCAGGTCGGGGACGGCCTGCTGGACGCCCGGGAGGTGCTGGACCGTCGTCACCAGGTCGTCGGCCAGCCGGACCTGGGCGGGCAGGATGTCGCGGCCGGTATGCTGGTCGCCGGTGACCACGAACCGGGCGGCGGCCAGCCGCTGCGGCGGCACGGCGCCCCGGATGCCGGTCTCCATCAGACCGCCGCAGGCGAGCAGGATGGTCGCGCCGAAGAAGAGCGCGATGAAGGAGGCGAGGAAGCTGCCCTTGCGGAAGGCCAGCGACTGCATCGCGATGCGGAACATCAGCGTGCCACCTGCCCGGCGCGGGCGCCCAGGTGGGTCATCTGCTCGGCGATCTGCTCGGGGGCGGCGCCGCGGAGCTCGTGCGAGATCCGGCCGTCGACGAGAAAGAGCACCCGGTCCGCGTAGGAGGCGGCCACCGGGTCGTGGGTGACCATGATCGCGGTCTGCCCGCCCTCGTGCACGGCCGTCTGCAGCAGGTGAAGGATCTCCCGCGCGGTCCTGGTGTCCAGTGCGCCGGTCGGCTCGTCGCCGAAGATGACGGCCGGCGAGGTGACCAACGCCCGTGCCACTGCGACGCGTTGTTGCTGTCCGCCCGAAAGCTCGCCGGGCCGACGGTCGGCCAGGTCGGCGAGGCCGACCTGGTGCAGCGCCTCGGCGATCCGGGCCCGGTCCGGCCTGCGCCCGGCCAGCCGCAGTGGCAGCGCGACATTGTCACTGACTGTCAGGGCCGGAAGCAGGTTGAAGGCCTGGAAGATGAAGCCGATCCGGTCCCGACGCAGCTCGGTCAACGCGCGTTCGTTGAGCGCACCGAGGTCGTGCCCGTCCAGCGTGACCGAACCGGAGGTGGGTCGGTCCAGGCCCGCCGCGCACTGCAGCATGGTGCTCTTGCCGGAGCCCGAGGGGCCCATGACGGCGGTGAAGGTGCGGCGGCTGAAGCCGATGGAGACCTGGTTGAGGGCGACGACCTTGTTGCGTTCGTTCCCGTAGGTCCGGCTGACCGAGCTGAGACGGACGACGTCGTCCGGGCTGTGCGAATCGGTGCTTTCCACTGGGTCCCCCTGGTGACGGATCATTGGACCGGCCGGTTGCTGGAGTCGCTGACTGCGAGGCCGTTTTCGGTGAGCATGTGCTTGGCCTCGGCGAGCGGATCCGCTGCGGGACCGAGCAGGGAACGTGCGACGTGCGCGTGGAGCAGGGCCGCCCCAGTCACCAGATAGCTGCAGTACGGGGCCAGGCCCGCGGCGACGACGGCGGAGACGACGGAGGTGACGAGGCTGTCGGACCAGGCGAACAGCACACCGCCGTCCGGAACGGCCCAGTACCAGGCCGGAGAGGTGATGCTGCCGAGCACGCTGAACCAGACGATCAGCACCGCGGCGTCGAGGACCAGCAGCGGGGGGAAGAGCACGACCAGGTACACGCAGTCGCGCCAGGTGCTCGGATCGCGCCAGCGGGTCCGGAGGGCGGACATGACCCCGGGGGTCGGAACCGGCCGGTATCGGGCCGGGATCGGGCCCACCAGCGGGCGGGCGCGCAGCCGTTCGAGCCGGGCGCAGCCTCGGACGAAGGCCGCCGCCCCGACGAGCAGGGGCAGGCCGATCAGGGTGACGTTGAGGACCGCGGAGACCACCAGGGCCGCGAGGGTCAGGGCGAACATCACCGGGGCGAGCGGCAGGTAGCCGAGGAGGTAGGCGGTGGCGACCCAAGGGCTGCGGGACAACAGCATGCGCAGCGGCCGCCGGTCGACGGGAAGGGGTAACCGATCGGTCAGGCTCACTCGACGCTCCGCAGGAGTTCCTCGACGGCGCCCAGGCGCGCGGTCAGCTCGGCAAGTCGGTCGTTCAGCACTTCCTGCTCGACGACGGCCTGTTCGGCGAGCCGCCGGTAGCCGGCCATGGCCACGGCGTCGGACCGGTGCCGCTGCAGGGTGAAGTACGCGACGGTGCTCGCGGTGATGCCGCCGATGACGGTCAGGGTGATCAGGAGGGCGATGATGCCACCGCTCATGGCGAGATCCTCTTTGTTTTGTCGTCGACTACCGCTTGTTCGTTGACCCGGTCCTCGTGCAGGGCGGCGAGGACGGTCTCCGGGGTCAGATGCACGTCGAAGGGTGCCAGACGGAATATCTTCATGGCCTTGCCGTCGGAGGACAGCTCCAACCGCCCGATGATCAGGCCGGCCTTCTCGAGCCGCTCCAGGTGCATGTACAGAAGCGGTCTCGACAGGCCGAGCCGACGTGCCAGTTCGCTGACGTGCACGTCGCCCTGGGACAGTGCTTCGATGACTCGCAATCGCTGTGCGTGTCCCAGTGCGGCGAGCAGAGCCAGCAGCTCCTCGCTGGTCAGGGCGCACACTCCCTTCGCGGTCACCAACACCTGTTAGTTCAGTCTGACAGGTGTTAGGAGGCGCGGTCAACCGGGATGCGTGTCGAGCCGCAGCCGCAGGTCAACCGGCGGGGCGGGGGTCGGTCCGGCGACGGCTGCCAGGGACAGCAGGACGCCGGGAACGGGTATTCGGCCGCCGCGGCGCAGGCCGTCCGGGGAGCGCCGCAACCGGAGGCCGTCGCCGGGCGGCGGCGGCCAGCACGCGGGCAGCGGCACCGGAGCCCGCAGCGCCGCGGCCGACAACCCGGTGCCGCGCGCCTTGCCGGCCGCCTCCTTCTGCGTCCAGATCCAGAAGTACGCGCCGGCCCGCTCGTCGGGCCGCTGGCGGCAGATCCACGCGGACTCGGTGGCGGTGAACCAGCGGGCCGCCAGGCGCTCGGCCGGCACCGGACGGATCACCTCCAGGTCCACCCCGAGCGGTTCGCCTGTACCGACCGCGAGGGCCGCGAACCCCCGGCCGTGGCTGAGGCTCACCTGCACCCGCGGGCCGAGCCCGTGCAGCCGTGGCCGGCCGCCGGGCTCGTGACCCAGCCGCAGCGGCCGCGCACTGCCGAACTCCTCGGCGGCGGCTGACAGCACCCGGGCGCGCGCTGCGGCGGCGCTCACCGGGCCGGTCCTGACCAGCACGACGGTCACCCGCCCGGCGAGCGGGGACGCCTGCGCGCTCATCCGAACGCCCCACCCTCCGGGCCGTCGAGGTCGAGCAGCCGGCGGGTGGCGGCGACATCGCACTTGCCGTTCGCGTTGAAGACGATCTCGGGCACGCAGTGCAGCTCGCCGGGCACCAGCGGGGACGGCAACGAGGCGGCCAGGGCCGACCGGACGGTCTCGGCGAAGGCGTCCCCGTCGGACTGTGGGGACTTGGGCAGCAGGAACGCGGCCAGCGTGTCCACCGGACCGCGGACGACCTCGAAGGCCACGTCCGCCACACCGGGAACGGCCAGCACGTGGTGGCGCAGCTCGCCCAGTTCCACCCGGTGCCCGGCGATCTTCAACTGCTGGTCCCGGCGGCCGAGGTAGAGCAGCGAGCCGTCGGGCCGCAGTTCGACCAGGTCGCCGGTGCGGTAGGCGCGGCCGGCCGCCCCGCCCAGTTCGCACTCGTCGACGAACCGCTCGTCCCGGTCCCGCCCGAGGTAGCCGGCCGCCACCGCCCGCCCCGCGATGACCAGTTCGCCCGGGTCGCCGGGGCGCACCGGGCGCAGGCCCTCGTCCACCACGTACGCGCGCGAGTTCCAGACCGGCCGGCCGATCGGCACGGTGGGCAGGTCCGGGATCCGGGTCCGGTCGAAGACGTGGGCGCAGCACCCGACGGTGGTCTCGGTCGGGCCGTAGTGGTTCACCAGCCGGACCCCGTCGAGCCGGTCGCCCAGCGAGCGGAGCAGCTCCGGATCCAGCCCCTCGCCGCCGAACATCAGCGTCCGGGTGGCGCGCCGGTAGTCGGGCGGCTCGGCGAGGAACTCGAAGAAACGGGCGTGCGAGGGCGTCAGCTTGATGAAGCCGTAGGGCTCCTGGCCGGGGCCGAAGATCGTCTCCTGGTCCCACAGCCCGGCCACCGTCACCAGCGGGCGGCCCTGGCAGAGCGGCACCCAGAAGGAGGTCATCGACAGGTCGAAGCCGAGGCTGGCGAAGAGCGGGCTGCCCGACCCCTCGGCGCCGACCAACGAGCCGGCCCAGGCAGCGTAGTTGACCAGCGAGCCGTGCTCGATCAGGACCCCCTTCGGCGCGCCGGTGGAGCCGGAGGTGAAGATCACGTAGGCGATGTCCTCGGGACGCGGCAGCTCGTGCTCCGGCGGCTCGGGCCGGTCGGCGATCTCCCGCAGGTCGATCACCGGCCGGCCTGGCAGGGCTGGCAGCGCGGCCGGGTCGGCGTGGTCGTGCAGGAGCGCGGCGGGGTCGGAACCGGCGATCACCGCGGCGACGCGCTCGCCCGGATGGGTGGGGTCGACGGGCACGTAGGCCGCCCGCAGCGCCAGCACGGCCAGCGCGCCGCCGACCACTTCGGCGGTGCGGTCGGCCCAGAGCGCCACGCGGTCGCCCGGGCCGACCCCGGCCTCGTGCAGGGCGGCCGCGACGACCAGCACCCGGTGCCAGAGCCGACCGTAGGTCAGGACTCCCGCGGGGGAGCGGACGGCAGGCGCGTGCGGCCGCAGCCGCGCCTGCTCGCGTACCAGGTGCAGTACCGAGTCCGCCGGGACCCGGCGCTCGTCGCCGGAGATCCGGTTCGAGCCTTCCAACGACGTGGTCAACGCGGTTCCTTTTCTCTGAGGTGGGCCCGCCGCTAGCGGGCCGGTTCCGGACTCGCTTCACTCCTGGCCAGCATGTCGCCCATCGCGACCAGGATCTTGCGTTTGCCGGCGAACGGATCACGTCCGTGCGCGACCAGCATGTTGTCGATCACGGCCACGTCGCCGCGTTCCCAGCGGAACCGCTGGGCGAGCGAGTCGTAGAGGCCGAGCAGTTCGGTGACGAGGGCGTCCGGGATCGGCTCGCCGTCGCCGTAGGTGGCGCTGCGCGGGAAGGAGATCTCGTCCTCGCCGAAGAGCGAGGCCATGACCTCTCGCACCGAGGGCTCCAGGCAGGCGGTGTGGTGCAGGAAGAGCTGGTTGAAGAAGACCGGCTCCCCGGTGGTCGGGTGCCGCACCACGGCGGGCGCCCACTGCTCGGTGCGCAGCGAGCCGTCGGGCAGCCAGGTGCAGTCGATGCCCTGGGCGGCGCAGCGGGTCTCCACCTCGCTCCGGTCACCGGTGCGGAACATCGTCTGCCAGCCGACGTCGAGCCCTTCGATGAAGTTGCGCACGTAGCGGATCCCGACCGACTCGAAGCGGCTGCGGGCCTCCTCCGGCAGCGCCGCGTAGACCGCGCGGCCGTCCACGATCGGGGTCGCGCCGCCCTGGGGGGACGGTTCGACGCAGCAGAAGAACTGCCGTCGCGGCCAGTGCGGCATGTGCGAACTCTCGTGGTGGAAGAGGATGGACTGGTTGGCGGGGTAGGGGGTGGACTTGTAGATGCTGCCGGCGTTCTCCTCGTGCGGGAGGTCGCCGTACTCGCTGTACAGGGTGGCCACCAGCGAGGAGGCCACCGCCTCGAAGGCTTCGGCGTCGGTGACGTCGAAGCCGCGCAGCAGCAGCACGCCGTGGGCGTGCAGGAGCTGCTCGATCCCGGAGCGGTGCTCCGCCGCCCAGGCGGTCGCTTCGAGCCGGCTGCCCGAGCCGGTGCTCTTGCGACGGATGGTCGGCGGGAAGGAACGCGGGTCAAAGCTCACATCGGGCCCGAACACGGTGGAACCCCCCTTTCCTAGGGGTCGGCTGGCTTGCGAGCGTAGGTTCGGGCGTACGGGCGGGCCAGCGGCTTAAGCCCCGTTCGAAAATCGCAGATGCAAGCCGAGGCTGGCGGTTACCGTGCCAGGCCGTGCAGCCGGAGTATCAGGTCCTTCACTTCCGTGGCGTGGTAGCGGACCTGCTCCGGCGCCGGGTCGGAGCAGAGCAGCAGCGGACCCTCCCGGCTGTCCTCGGGGAGGCGGCCGTGGCTGCCGCGTATCCGGTGAGGGTCGATCCGGGCGGTCGCGGCCGCGGGGTCCAGGAAGAGCTCGGTCGGGTCCGTGCCGGCTCTGCGGTCCGGCTCCATGTCCCGCCCGAAGGCCAGTGCCGCCGCCTTGTCCAGCCAGTAGTCGCCGGTGAACCACGCGTCGGGCTCGGCGATCACCAGCAGCTCGCCGCCGTTGGGGTGGTCCAGGCCGAAGTCGGCCTGCTGCGTGCGGTCCAGGACCTCGTCCACCCCCGCAAGCTCGGTGAGCATCCGGCGGGTCCTGGCCAGGTCGGCGGGGTCGGCCACGTACACGTGCGCGGCCTGCCGGTCGGTGACAGCGAACGCCCGGGAGGCCCACGGCCGCAGGTACTCCTTGCCGTCCGCGATGCCCACCGAGAGCAGCCCGGCGTGGCGCAGCGCCCGGTTGACCGGCACCGGCCGGCGTACCGGCAGCACCGTGTGTCCGCTCAGCACCAGCACCGTGGTGTCGCGCTGGGCCAGCTCACCGAGGAGTGGGGCGAGCGCGGCGTCGACCTCGGCCGCCGCCTTCTCGGCCTGCGGTCCGGTCGGTCCGCTGCGCTGCAACTCATGGTCGAGGTACGGGATCTGGACCCAGAGCAGGTCCGGCCGGCGGTGCGTCACGAGGTGCCGGGCGGCGCCCGCGATCCAGTGGGTCTCCTCGATTCCCGCCGTGCCGCCGCCGCAGCGGACCAGCGGAAAAGTGCCGAACTCGGCGGCGAGTTCATCGCCCAGTCCGGCGGGCACGGTGTCGCAGCAGACGGTCAGCCCGCCGTCGGAGCGGTGCTGGTGGCCCAGGGCCACCAGGAGGTCCACCTCGGCTCCAGTGCTCCAGTCGCAGTGCACGCAGGCGGTGGTGTGCCGGGGATCGGCGGCCCGGGCGGTCTGCCAGACCTTCTCGCCGGCCACCAGCCCGGCGAACCCGCCCCGCGGCATCACCCGGCCCTGGTCCCTGAGGTACCAGCCGCTGCCGACCGCGCCGTGGTCGCGCGGCAGCAGGCCGGTGGCGAAGGTCGCCTGGACGGTCGCCGAGACGGCGGGCAGGACGGTGTCGAGCGGGGCTGTGAACCCCCGCTCCCCGACCTCCCGCAGATGCGGCATCAGGTGCAGCAGACCCGGGGTGAGGCCGGCCGTGCTCAGTACCGCGACCGGGCGGCTGGTCCGCTCGGACATGCTTGACTCCTCTCGCACCCCGGGGGCGCGTGGTCCTCCTCGCGCAGAGTGTGTGGGGTGTCGCTATCAGGGATCTATATTTCCGGTCCGGCCGGGTACGGTCGCCGGGTCGGACGGCGGCGGTCAGCTCGCCATGGCCACGAACGGATCCGGTCTGGCCACCCGGGCCGCACCCCCGTCGAGCGAGGCGGCGAAGAGCTGGATCAGGGACTCGAAGCGGTAGAGCGGATTCCCCTCGCTGTCGACGCCGACGGCTTCCAGCAGGGCCGCGTCCACCAGTTCCTCCAGGACTTGCTCGGCCTCCCACGAGAAGAGGTCGAGCAGCGGAGCGGCCTGCTGGGCGCAGAACGCACGGTCCCGCTGCGGGGCGAGGGCGGCGAACGCCTCGCGCCCCGTGGTGGAGAGGTCCCGCAGGGAGGGCAGCAGCTCCCGTCGCAGGTCCAGCCCGAAGCTGCGCAACTCGGCCAGACGGGTCGTGGGTTCGGCCAACCGGGCGGCTATGTCGGCGAGCCCGGTACGGGGGAGGGCCGCCAGGTGCTCGCCGACGCCGCGCAGGGCGAGCGGCAGGGCGGCGCAGTACTCGACCAGGGCGTTCACCGCCCTCGGCTCCGCCGTGGCCCACCGTGGCCCGGCGGCCGCGGCGAGCAGGCGGGCCGCCTCGGCCCGGGGGAGCGGGCCCAGCGGTACGGTGTCCGCGCTGCCGAGGCCGGCCGGGCGGGCCCGGCTGGTGACCAGGACCGCGGCCCGGAGGCTGCGCGGCAGCAGCAGTTCGAGACGCTGGCCGCGGGCCGCCCCGTCCAGGACGACCAGCAGACGCCGGCCGACGGTCCGGGTGCGGTAGCGGTGCACCAGCTCGTCCAGCTCTTGTGCCCCGCCGCGGCCGGTCGTCCGGGAAACCGGATCCCCGAGCGCCCGCAGGAGGTCGACGAGCACCTCGCCCGGCTGCTTCGGGGTGCGGTCCCGGTGGCTCAGCTCGACGAAGACCTGCCCGTCGGGGAAGTGCTCGGCCCCGAGGTGAGCGGCCTGGACGGCCAGGGCCGTCTTGCCCGCTCCGGCCGGTCCGCTGATCACCGCGCACCGCGGGTGGTCGCCGCGCTCCATCCGGTGAAGCGTCAGAGTTCCCGCCAGCAGGTCGAGTTCGCAGGACCGTCCGGTGAAGTCGGCGGCCGGCGGCGGAATCGTGGCCCCGGGGGTGGCGGCCGAGCCCGCCGTGCGGGACCGGATGGCTGTCGGCCGGACCGTGCGGGGCCGGTGCTCCGGTGGCGCTGCGGGCAGGGCCAACTCGCCGTTGATCAAGGACTGGTAGGTGGCGCGCAGCTGCTCTCCCGGGTCCACGCCGAGCTGCTCGGAGAGCGCGGCCCGGCCCTCGTGGAACACCTGCACGGCATCGGCCTGCCGGCCGCAGCGGTACAACGCGGTGATCAGCTGTGCCCGCAGCCCCTCGCGCAGCGGGAACTGCTGGGACAGCCGGGTCAGTTCGGAGGTGACCTGTTGATGCCGGCCGAGTGCGAGATCCGCCTCGATCCGGTTCTCCCAGGTGATCATGCGTGCCTCCTCCAGTTGCGGAAGCTCGGTTTCCTGCATGAACGGGGTGACATTGGCCAGCGCTGACCCCCGCCACAGGTCCAGGGCGTCCCCCAGCAGCGTGCTCGCCTGTGCGAAGTGCCGGTCCTGGAGGGCCTCGCGGCCCTGCTGTTCGAGCCGCTCGAAGATCTCGACGTCGAGGGTGCCGGCCCCCAGCCGGATCTCGTACCCCGGCTGCCGCCGAACGATGCTGACCGCGGGGCCCAGCTGGCGGCGCAACCGCGAGATGTAGGTGCAGATCTGCGCGTTCGCGGTGACCGGCGGGGTCCATCCCCAGAGCAGCACGCTGAGCCGGTGGTCCGACACGATCCGTCCCCTGGCCAGCAGCAGTGCGGCCAGCACGGTGTGGATCTTCGAACCCGAGAGAGCCACCGAGGTGGTCCCACGTCTGGCCTCGACCGGACCGAGAACACGAAATTCCATTGAGTCGCCCCGTTGTTCTTGATACCGCTGAACTCGATGATGGTGCGGCGAACACGCTACGAGGGGAACATTTCAGTGCTCTATCGTGCCGATTTCGGGAGCGGCGAAATAGGTTCGATAGCCCATTGACAGGGCAGAAATCTAGATTCTCGGTGTGGCACCGACCGACCTGCTTCCCACCGACTCCGAGGAGAGCGCGATGCGCCCCACCCGCACCCCCGCCATCAGCCTGATCACCGTCGCCGCGGCGCTTGTCGCGGGTCTGCTGCTCACCCTCGGCGGCCCGGCTCACTCGGCCTCAGGGGCGCTCGCCGACGCGGTGGCCACCCCGGCGCCCGTCCCCGTGTCCACCGCGACCGCGGCACCGGGTGGCGAGGAGCCCTGGAACTGACGTACCGGTACGACAGCGGCGGGTGGGCCCGGCCCTCCGGTCCCACCCGCCGCTCTTCCGGTCAGTTCCGGTGGTTCACACCAGCAGGGCGAGCAGGTCCTGCCGGTCGACGGGGCGCAGCAGCCCGCGCCGCATGACCAGTTCCAGCGCCAGCCGCATCCGCTCGGCCGGCGCCGTGGCACCCAGTTCGGTGAAGGCGGCCTGGGCGCCCATCATCCGGTCGGCGGCCTCGCCGTGGCCGATCAGCGCGTGCGCGAAGCCCAGATGGCCCTCGATCCGGGCCCGGAGCAGCCGGTCGCCCATCTTCCGGGCCGCCTCCAGGGCCTGGCCGAGCACGTCCAGCGACTCGTCCAGCCGTCCCTGCCGCCAGTGGATCTCCCCGAGGCCGCGCAGCGCGTGGGCCTCCCCGTGGAGGTCCTGGTAGCTCCGGGAGAGCGCCAGCACCTCGCACAGCGCCAGGGCCGCGGCGTCCAGGTCGTTCTTCCGCAGCAGGGCGTTGGCCAGTCGGTAGATGCTCTGCGCCTCGCCCCGGACGATGCCCGCCTTCCGGCTCAGGTCGACGGCGGAGCTGCTCAGGTCCAGGCTGCGGTCGACGTCGCCGTGGTCCAGCTCGATCTGCGCCAGCCGGGAGAGCGTACGGGCCTCGCCGGCCAGGTCGCCGATCGCGCGGAAGCCCTCCAAGGAGGCCTCGCAGAAGGACCGGGCCAGCTCCGGGTCGTCCGCGAACTGGGCGCACCCCGCCAGCAGCCGCTGCGTCTTCGCGCGCCCGCCCGTGTCACCGCACTCGGTGAACAGCCGGGCGGCGATCGTCAGCAGCGTCTGCGCGCCGGCGTAGTCGTTGCGGTAGATGGCGAGCGCTCCCAGCGAGTGGACCATCTCGGCCTCGCCCAGCGTGTCGCCTGCGGTCCGGGCCGCCTCCAGCGCGAGTTGCGCGCAGTCCGCCCAGGCCTCCAGGTAGTTGCGGGCCTCCCGGAGCGGGCTGCTCAGCGCGGTCAGCGCCCAGGCGTGGGCGGCCTTTCCGGACTGGGCCGCCTGCTTGATCATGTCGGCCAGGGCGATCCACTCGGAGTCCATCCACTCCAGCGGTTTGTCGAGCAGTTCGGCCTCGGCCGCCTCCGACAGCCGCGGCCGGACCGGGGTCCTGGGTGAGGTGAACTCGCCGCCGTACAGCTGTTGGTAGGCGGCGTCGCAGAGGTACAGCCAGCCGTCGAGCAGCCGTTCCAGTGCCGCGTCGCGCTGCCACCCGGGTTCCTCCGCGATGGCCCGCTCATGGGCGAACAGCCGCAGCAGGTCCTGGAAGCGGTACCGGGTGACCGGGCCGGTGCCGGCACCAGAGACCACCTCCAGCAGATGCGCGTCGACCAGCAGCTCCATCAGGTTCTCCGCCTCCTCCTCCGTGGTGTCCAGGACCGCGGCGCCGACCCAGGCGGTGAAGTCGGGTGCCGTGAGCAGGCCCAGGCGCCGGTACATCCGGCGTGCGGCGGAGGGCAGTTCGCGGTAGCTGAGTCCGAAGCCCGCGCGGACGCCGCCGGTGCCGGGACTCAGCTCGTCCAGCCGGATGCGGTGGTTCTCCAGCCGGGCGACCAGGTAGCGCACCGACCAGTGCGGTCGCGCGGCTAGCCGGGCGCCCGCGATCCGCAGCGCCAGCGGAAGCCGGTCGCACAGCTCGGCGAGCCGGGCGGTGGAGGTGGGGTCCGCGTTGATCCGCTGCCGGCCGGCCACCTCGGCCAGCAGCGTCGTCGCCTCCCCGGCGGTGACGGCCTTCAGGCGGATCGGCAGCACGTCGTAGTCGCCGATCATGTCGTCGGTGACGTCCCGACCGGTGACCAGCACGCAGCAGCGCCCCGAGCCGGGCAGCAGCGGCCGGATCTGCTGGAAGGACCGGACGTTGTCCAGCACGATCAGGACCTGTCTGCCGCCCAGGATGCTGCGGAAGAACGCGGGACGGTCGGCCGGGTCGGCCGGGATCTGCGAGCCCGGCACGCCCAGGGCCCGCAGGAACCGGTCCAGCGCGATGGCGGGCTGGACCGGCTCGTCGTGCTCGTCGTAGCCGCGCAGGTCGGCGAAGAGCTGGCCGTCCGGGAACCGGTGCGCGACCTGGTTGGCCCAGTGCACGGCCAGCGTCGTCTTCCCGACGCCGCTGACACCGCTGATCGCGGCTACGCCCAGCGGCATCGAGCCCGACCGCTCGTCCAGCATCCGGTCCAGCGCTCGCAGCTCCGGCACCCGTCCGGTGAAGGCCGCCACCCGTGACGGCAGCTGCGCGGGGGTCGGTGCCACGGCGGTGTGGACGGGCTCGGGGTGGAAGCTGGTGAGGGCGGGAGCGTCGCGCAGCACCAGCCCCTGCAACTCCTGCAGTTCGGGGCCCGGTTCGATGCCCAACTCCGCCACCAGCACCCGGCGGCCCTCGCGGAAGACCGCGAGGGCCTCGGCCCGGCGCCCCGCCCGGTAGTGCGCGAGCATCAGGTACGCCCGGGCCCGCTCGCGCAGCGGATACTGGTTGACGATCTCGGTCAGCTCGCCGATCACGGCGTTGTGGTTGCCCGACTCCAGCCGCAGTCCGGCGAGTTCCTCGACGACGTCCAGCCGCAGCTCCTCCAGGCGGCTCGCGGTGGCCTCGATCCTGGAACCCGTCATTCCGTCCAGTGCCCGGCCGTGCCACAGTTGCAGCGCCTCGCCGAACTGCCAGCAGGCGTCGTCGACGCGGCCCTCGCGGGCCGACTCGCGGGCATCGCGGACCCGCTCCTCGAAGTCCTGCACGTCGATGCGGTGGCCGTCCGGATTGAGCGTGTATCCCGGGTACGTGGTCAGAATGAGGTCGTTGATGTCGGTCGCGTCCTTGAAGACCTTCCGCAAACCGGCGACGCAGATGGCGATCTGATTGCGTGCCGTGCTCGGCACGCCGTTCGGCCAAACGGCCTCCATCAGCGTCTCCACCGAGATCACCTGCCCCGGAGACAGCAACAGCATGGTGATCACGGTACGCTGGCGAGATCCTCCTAATTTGAGTCTTTTGTCACCTACTTGGACATTCAGCGGGCCGAGTAGGCTGAATTCGACTGAGCGCATCCGTATTTTCCCCCATGCTACGGTTTGCCGATTCGTGGCGCAGCCCACTTATAGTTGACCGAACGATCTCCGGTGGCAACCCCGGGCCGGGGCGACTGGCTGACGGATGAGCGCCCCGCCCTTCGGCCGCCCGCCCGGCCGCGAGCCCCGTGCGAACGGCCCATCTGTCCTTCCCCTCCCGGAACCGGGCGCGGAGCCCGGTCGGCCCCCGCATGCTGCCCGCCCACCTGGCCTATTCGCCGCCTGCTTAAAGACATGGCGGCCATCCGGCCCCGAGGGCAGGCTGAGGCCATTCCGACCAGATCGCACAAGCACGGCCCGGAGACCGAGGTTCGTCCGAGGACCCGGGCCACCGTGATCACTGCCTCAGACGAGAGGGAACGACTGTGTCCCAGCAGGCCCTCCAGCACGGCACGGCACCCGTCGCCATCCGCAGTGCTGCCTGGTACCTTCCCGAGCACACTCTGTCGATCACCGACGTACGGACGCTCGACGAGACCGAGCGCGCCACCCGCGACGGTCTGGGCATCGATACGATCCGGGCCGACGACCGGCTGAGTTCCGTCGCTCTCGCCGAGCGCGCCGCGCGCCGGGCCCTCGAACAGGCGGGGCTCGAAGCCTGGGACCTGGGCGCCCTGGTGATGGTGGAGTCGCGGGTCCAGGAGACCTTCCTCAGCTCCGAGGTGACTCAGCTCCAGCAGCGGCTCGGCGCCGAGAACGCCGTCACCTTCTCGGTGGGCGGGCTCGGCTGCGTCTCGATCACCCCGGCCCTGCTGACGGCTCGTGGACTACTGGCCGCGGACCCTGCCCTGGACGACGTCCTGGTCGTGCACGGCAGCAAGCCGGCCGCCGCCCTGCGCTACCGCCACCCCGTCACGGTGAACGGCGACGGCGGGCAGGCGCTGCTGCTCTCCCGCGGCGGGCGGATCCGGGTCCGCGACATCGCACAGCTGACCAACGGGCGTTACTGGGACCTCTTCCACATCGACTACCGGGACCGCCCTACCGCTCAGTGGCGCGAACAGTGCACGGAGCCCGACACCTACTCCTTCCGCCTGGCCATGGAGACGCGCAACCGCCTCTCCTCGATGCTGGGCGACCTGCTGCGGCGCAACGGACTCAGCCGGGCGGACATCGGCGGCTTCGTCAGCCAGAACCTGTCCGCCGGGAGCTTCGCCTTCATCGAGGACGCGTTGGACATCGAACTGCTGCCGGCGTGCCGGCGGAACCTCCGGACGTACGGACACCTCGGTCCCAATGACGTCTTCCTCAATCTCAGCACCTCACTCGAGCGCGAGGAGCTGGCCCCTGGCGATCTCGCGGTCCTGATCAACGTCAGCCCGGTGGCCGCCTGGAGTCTGCTGCTGGTCGAGACAGGCCCACAGGAGGACGCGGCATGACCGACATCACCGAGCAGATCACCGACTTCCTGAGTGCGGCACTTCGCGAACGGGTCGAGCCGGAGGACGACTACTTCGCCCAGGGCCTTGCCGACTCGCTGTTCGCGCTGGAGCTGGTGACCTTCGTCGAGAGCCGCTTCGCCCTCACCGTCGAGGTCGAGGACCTGGATCTGGACTTCTTCAGGACCGCGAACCGCATCACGGAGTTCGTCCGGCGCAAGACCGATGCCGCTGAGCGGGGAGAGGCACATGCCGAGGAATTCTGAGAGCGGCCTCGACGCCGCGGCGGCGGATCCGCCGCCCCTGGATCTGCTCCGGGTGGCGGACGAACTGGCGGCCAACGCACATGCCTGTGCCTCCCGTTGGGACCAGGACGGTGGACTCCCCGATTCGGTGCGCGAGGAGTTCGCCACATCGGGACTGCTCGCCGCCGACCTACCCGAGCGGTACGGGGGCGCGGGCCTCGATCCACTCACGCTCGGTGAGATCACCGCACGGATCGGTGGTGAGTGCAGCGCCCTGCGCGGGCTGTTGACCGTACAGGGCATGGTCGCGGCGGCGCTGCTGCGCTGGGGAACGGCGGAGCAGCGGGACGACTGGCTGCCCCGGCTGGCCGGGGGCGAGCTGACCGCCGGCTTCGCGGCGACCGAGCAGGCCGCCGGCAGCGCGCTGGGCTCGGTGGAGACCCGTATCGAGACGTCGGGCCGGTCGGACCGGGATCTGGTCGTGAGCGGTCGCAAGAGGTGGGTCACCTTCGGTGCGGTCGCCGACGTGTTCCTGGTGCTGGGCACCTGTGAGGGCAGGCCCGCCGCCGTGCTCGTGGACGCGGACCGCGCCGGTGTCGAGCGGGAGCCGATGAGCGGCCAGCTCGGTATGCGGGCCGCCCGGATCGCCCATCTGTCCTTCGACGGCGTGCGGGTGCCCCGGCGTCAGCTGATCGCTCCTCCCGGTCTGGGCCTCTCCCACGTCGTCGGGACCGCGCTCGACCACGGCCGCTTCACGGTCGCCTGGGGCTGCGTGGGCATGGCGGAGGCGTGCGTCGAGGACGCCGCCACCCACGCGGCGGTCCGCCGGCAGGGCGACATCCCCCTGGGTGACCACCAGTTGGTCCGTTCGCTGCTGGCCAGAGCGGCGGTGGATGCCGCCGGGGCCCGCGAACTCGTCCGCCGGGCCGCGCGGGCACGGGCCCTGGGCCCGGGGCACGGGGTGCCCGAGACGCTCATGGCCAAGTACGCGGCGGCTTCCGCGGCGGCGGCGGCGAGCCGCGACGCCGTCCAGGTGCTCGGCTCGGCCGGCTGCGCGCCCGACAGCAGGGCGGGCCGCCACTTCCGGGACGCCAAGGTCATGGAGATCATCGAAGGAGCCCAGCAAGTGTCCGAACTTCACATAGCAGAGCGGCTGTTACGGCGTTTCGGTGAGGCGGCACGCGGCACCGGCCGCCCCGTCGGTCCCCGTCTCCCCGGAGGCGCGTCATGACGGCGGCGGTGGCCGGTCCCACCGTCAAGTGCCTCGTGTGGGACCTGGACGACACCCTGTGGGACGGAGTGGTGCTGGAGGGAGATGATCCCGCCCCCTTCCCCGCGGCGCTGGAGACCCTGGCCGAGTTGGACCGCCGCGGCATCCTGCACGCCGCCGCCAGTCGTGGTGACCACGGCGCCACCCGGCGTCATCTGGCGGGGCGTCGGTTGGGCGACTGGTTCTGCGCGGTGGAGGTGGGCTGGGGTGCCAAGTCCGATGCGGTGCGCCGGATCGCGAAGGCCCTCGACATCGGCCTGGACACCATCGCGTTCATCGACAACGATCCGGTGGAGCGGGCGGAGGTCGCGAGCGAACTCCCCATGGTCCGCTGCTACCCGGCGGCGGAGGTCGGACGGCTGCCACGGCTGCGGGACTTCCAGCCCGAGCACATCACCGCGGAGGCCACCGGGCGACGCCGGCTCTACCAGGCCGAGTGGCAACGCCGCGAGGCCGAGGAGCAGTTCACCGAAGGACGCCAGGCGTTCCTCGACTCGCTCGACCTGGTCATGGAGCTGCGCCCGGCTACCCAGGAAGACCTGGCCCGGGCCAGCGAGCTGACCGTCCGCACTCATCAGCTCAACAGCACGGGGCTGACCTACGGCATCGACGAACTGCGCCGGCTGAGCGCTTCCCCGGACCACCAGGTGCGGCTGGCCACGCTCCGGGACCGCTTCGGTGACTACGGGGTCATCGGCCTGTCCGTCACCGAACTCGTCGAACGGGACTCGGTCCTGCGGTTGATGCTGATGTCCTGCCGGGTCGCATCGCGCGGTGCGGGGAGCGTGCTGCTGCACCATCTGATCCAGCAGGCCCTGGCGGACGGCCGGCGTCCGGTCGCGCACTTCATCCCGACCGAGGCCAACCGGAATCTGCTGGTCACCATGCGCTTCGCGGGCTACGAGGTGACGGGCACCGACGGGGACCGCCTCGTGCTCGTCATGGACCCGCAGCGCCCGCCGGCCAAGGCCCCCGGCCACACGCGCGTGATCGTCGGTGCGGCATGAACAGCACGGGAAGCGAGGCTGCGATGACCCGACACCCTGGTGGCAGCGGTGACGTCGTCCCCGCGGCGGCCCCGACGGAGGTACGGCCGGTGTGGGCCGCCTTCCGGAGCCAGGTGACCAGGACGCCCCAGGCGACCGCGCTCGTCATCGGCGGGGTATCGCTGACGTACCGTGAGCTCGACCACGCCTCGGCCGGTCTTGCGCGGCTGCTGTGGCAGCTCGGGCTGCGGCCGGGGCGGGTCGTCTGCGTCCGGACGCGGCAGAGCGCGCTGTCCGTGGTCGCCATGCTCGCCGCGCTGCGCACCGGTGCCACCTGGGCCGTCCTGGAACCGGACCTGCCGATAGGCAGGTTCGAGGCGCTGTGCCGGGACGTCGACTGTGCTGTGGTGCTGAGCGAGGGCGGCGACGCCGTGCCGACCTCCGCGCTCGCGGCGATGCCCGCCCCGCCGACGGTCGTGGACGCGGCGGACATCGAGCTGGCGCGGCTCGTCGAGGCGGGCCGACAGGAGCTGCCCCGCGACCTGTACCCACCGGTCCCGGAGCAGAGCCCCGCCTACGTCGCCTACACCTCGGGGTCCACCGGTGTACCCAAGGGCGTCCTGGTCAGCCGGGGCCAGCTCGCGGCGTCCATCAGCGGCCGGGGGCCGGTGTACGGCACCGAGCACTCCGTCCTCCTGGTCGCGTTGCGGCTGTCCTTCGACGGGATCCTCGGCGGAATGTTCTGGTCGCTCACCAGTGGTCACACGCTGGTGCTGCCCGATCCCCGACAGCTCGTGCAGGTGGCGGAGTTCGCCCAGCTGGCCAGGGAGCACCGCGTGACGCACCTGTTCAACATTCCCTCCTACTACCGGGCGGTGCTCCAGGATCCCGGCGGTCTGCCCGACACGCTGCGTCTCGTGGTCGTGGGGGGTGAGGTGTGCACCCCCCAGCTGGTGGGCGCACACCGCGAGCGACTGCCACGGATACCGATCGTCAACGAGTACGGGCCCACCGAGACGACCATCGCCTGCACGGTGGAGACTGATCCGGACCCGGCCCGGGACCGGATCCCCATCGGGCGGCCCTGGCCGGGAGTGCGGACCCTGGTACTGGACGAGCGGCTGCGTGAAGTCCCTGCCGGGGAGCGGGGTGAGCTCTACGTCGGCGGCTCGCTGGTGGCACTCGGCTACGCGAACCAGCCGGCCCGTACGGCTGAGCGATTCGTAGCGGACCCGTACGGACGGCCGGGCGGGCGCCTCTACCGCACCGGGGACATCGCCAGCGTCGACGAGCGGGGCGCGCTGCACTACCACGGCAGGATGGACGATCAGGCCAAGATCCGCGGTGCCAGGATCGAGCTCGGCGAGATCGAGAGCGTGCTGGAACGCCATCCAGGCGTGGCGCAGGCCGTGGTGCTCTGCGAGCGGGCCGGGCAGGGCGAGCCGCAGCCGGTCGCATTCGTCCTGCCGACACCCGGCAGCAGGCCGCCGGACGTCGCGGAGCTGCGCGGACACTGCCACGGCCGGCTGGTCGAGCAGGCCGTACCGACCCTGTTCGTGCTGGTCGACCACATCCCGCTCGACCGCAGCACCAAGGCGGACCGGGCCGCGCTGCGCACGCTGATCCCGGTCGGCCAACACGACTCCGGGGACACCGCGGGCGGGAACTGGAGCGGGCACCGGCTCGCCGTCGGCCGGATCTGGGCAGAGGTGCTAGGGCATTCCGACTCCGCTCCGGACGACAACTTCTTCGCCGTCGGCGGGAGTTCGATCAAGGTCATCGACCTGCACGACAAGTTGGACGGGCAATGGCCCGGGGCGCTGCGGGTGGGCGAGCTCTTCGACTACATCACCATCGCCGCCCAGGCGCAGCGGATCGCCGACCGCCTGGGCAAACGCGCGCAGGACGAGGAACAGGTCCTACCGGCCACCTACGAACTCTGACACGCGGGAACGGAGAGGCGACATGAGCGGTACGGGCGTGGCACACGGCGGACCGGCCATCGCGGTGATCGGCATCGCCACGAGATTCCCGCAGGCGGACTCCCTCGCCGCCTTCCGGGCGAACTTGCGGGCGGGGCGGGACTCGGTGCGTCCGATCCCTCCGGAGCGGATCCGGAGCACCGGACTCGACCCCCGGCAGGACTATCCGGAGCGGGGCTACCTGGAGCGGATCGACCTCTTCGACCACAAGCACTTCGGTCTGTCCCGGCGCGAGGCGGAGGTGACCGACCCGCAGCACCGGCTGGCACTCCAGCTCACCGAGGAGGCGCTGGAGAACGCCGGATACGCCCCGTCCGAGCTCCGGGACAGTCGGACGGCGGTGGTCTTCAGCTCGCCGAGCAACGGCTACGCACTCCTGGTGCGTGAGCACGGCACCCTCGGGATGTCCGGCAACATCCCCTGTGCCCTGCCCGCCAGGATCTCCCACCTCTTCGGTTTCACCGGTCCTTGCTACGGCGTGGACACCGGCTGCAACGGAGCACTCGTCGCCGTCCACCAGGCGTGCCGTGAACTCCGCGACGGCGATGCGGACTACGCCGTCGCGGGTGGGGTGAGCCTGAGTCACATCGTGCCGCCCGCGACCGCGGTCGCCGACTTCCCCGGCATCGCCTCGCCCACCGCCAGGTCCCGCGCGTTCGATCGTGCCGCGGACGGCGCGGGCGCCGGCGAGGGCGGCGGGGTGGTGCTCCTCACCACGCTGGAACGGGCGTTGGCGGAGGGCGCCTTCATCCACGCCGTGATCCGCGGCAGCGCCGTGGTGCACAATGGTCGGCACGCCGCGACCATCAGCACTCCGAGTGCCCGCTCGCAGGCCGAGGTCATCACCAAGGCCTGGCGCAACGCCTCGCTGGACCCGGTGACCGCCGGATACATCGAGACACACGGATCGGGCACCCGGCTCGGCGACGCGGTCGAGGCCGAGGGCCTGGCCCTCGCCCGTCCCGACGGTGACCGCACGGTGAAGGTGGGCTCGGTCAAGACCAACATCGGGCACCTGGACCACGCCGCGGGAATCGCCGGGCTGGTCAAGGCGGTACTCAGCGTGCACCACGGCGAGCTGTATCCCTCGCTGCACTTCGAGGAGCCCGCCGAGGAGGTCGACCTCGAAGGCGCCCGCCTCGAGGTCGTCACCTCGCTCGAGCGGTGGGACGACGAGACGCGCCGGGCGGGCGTGAGCTCGTTCAGCCTCGGCGGCGTCAACGCGCACTGCGTGGTGGAGCAACCCCCGGCGACCACCGGGGTGCGCCCCGCCGTCAGCGCCCCGCAACTGGTCGCGGTGTCCGCCCGCAGCCGGGCGGACCTGCTCTCCCAGTGCGAGCGGCTGTCGCTCGAACTGCGCCACACCGCCTACCCGCTGGCCGACGTCGCGCGGACGCTGAACGAGGGTAGGGAGCACGCCTCCTACCGTGCGTCGGTGGTCGCCCGGGACACCTCTGAGCTC